>NZ_LYTG01000010.1:0-19684 GCF_001816105.1 Exiguobacterium sp. SH31 | reverse complement strand
GAACCACTTATGAAAAGTGGTTCGTCACTGAATGATCTCGAGTTCTGGCATCCATTGTTTCATATGCTCGCTCGTCTCGTTGAATAGCTCAGGTTTGGCGGACTGGAGAGGGACGACCTCGAAATGGCCCGCGCTCGATTGCCGTGTGAACGTCGGATAGAACATCGGGTTCGTGAGCTCAAACGTCGATTCGCCGTCGATGGTTGTCTTGACGATGTCGATACCGACGATGCCGCCCGTATTCCGCTCATCGCCTTGCTGGCCAGACAAGAAGTTACCGAGTGAGTAGGCGACGAACGTTCGATTGCCTGCAGCGCCGTCGACCCAGGCCGTCGGCTGCAGGACGTGCGGATGATGGCCGATGATGATATCGACACCAAGATCGGACAGTTGTTGGACGAGTGTTTGTTGCGATTCGTTCGGGAGCGGCTCATACTCATTCCCGAAGTGGAGTGCGACGACGGTCAGCTCGGCGGTTTGCTCGGCCGCCTCGATATCTCGTTTCATCGCTTCGACGTCAATGTAATTGACGTGATACGGCTGCTTCGGCACGACACCGTTCGTCCCATACGTGTAGGCGAGGAACGCAAACGAGATGTCGTTCGCGGTCAGCGTCCGGACGTTGGCTTTATCTGCTTCGGATAAGAACGAACCGGTATACGGCATATCGATCGAGTTCCAGTAGGCGATTGAATTCTCAATCGCTTTCACGCCGCGGTCGAGCGTGTGATTGTTCGCTGTCGTCACGAGGTCGATGCCTGCTTCTTGCAACGCA
This sequence comes from Exiguobacterium sp. SH31, assembly GCF_001816105.1. NCBI lineage: Bacteria > Bacillati > Bacillota > Bacilli > Caryophanales > Exiguobacterium > Exiguobacterium sp. SH31. The sequence continues at coordinate 18,909 of NZ_LYTG01000010.1, read as the reverse complement.
TCACCGATCTCGTAGGGGCTATTGAAGGCAGGGTAACTCGACAATCCGATGTCACTGCCGCCGATCATGCTCTCTTGGTTGGCAACGGTAATGTCGGCTTCGGCCAAAGCGGGCGCAACTTTTTCAAACGCGGGGGTGAAGTCATAGCCGTCACCGTTCTTGGCGGCGTTGTAGACGGAGTCGTGCAATAAAATATCGCCGATCGCGTAAATGGACGTCGTCGTCACGACCGGTTCAGGTTCTTCGGGCACGGTATCAACCGGTTGTTCGGTCTCGACCGGCGGATTCTCAGCTTGCTCGGGTTGCGTTGTTTCGACATCGGCTGAGGTGCAGCCGAACAGGAAAAGGAGGGATAAAAACAGGGCAGGTTGTTTCATCGGGATCACTCGTTTCAAGTGAGTGGTCACTTCCTTTCGTCTAAGGTTGAACATGTATACTAACGAGTTCGACAAACGATTCAAATTCCCTTTCACCACGACAAAAAAGTACCGGGGTCACATGTCCCGGTACTTGAATAATTTAGATGCCTTCTTTTGTCAAGATTTGTTCCATCTGTTCAAACTCGTTCGTGATTGTCGTGCTCGGTGGCGGTGTCATCAAACTGACGACATAGATGCCAAGCGCCGACAAGAAGAACGCTGGAATCATCTCATACAGTTCACCGACGGTCCCGAACCAGTCGCTAGCGAAGTTCTTCCAGACGATGACGACAAATGCACCCGTCAACATGCCCGCGAGTGCGCCTTGGCGCGTCGTCCGTTTCCAAAACAAGCTGAACAAGATGAGCGGGCCGAACGAGGAACCAAAACCGGCCCAAGCGTAGCCGACGAGGTTCAAGATCGTATCATCAGCACCGAAGGCGAGCCAAATCGAGACGACCGAGACGAGAATGACGGTTATCCGGCCGACCATGACGAGTTCACGGTCACCTGCCTGTTTGCGGAAAAACTTCTGATAGAAATCGGTCGTCGCCGCACTAGACGAGACGAGCAACTGCGACGAGATGGTCGACATGATGGCGGCAAGCAGTGCCGCGAGTAACACGCCCGTGATCAAGTCGATGAATAATAGGTCTGATAGATTGATGAAAATATTTTCTGGATTGTCGATCTCAAGTCCTTGCTGCGTGTAGTAGGCGAGACCGATCAATCCGGTCGCCATCGCCCCGACGACGGTGAAGAGCATCCACGAGATACCGATCCGGCGGGCGGTCTTAATATCTTGTAATTTTTCGATGGCCATAAAGCGGACGATGATATGCGGTTGTCCGAAGTAACCGAGCCCCCAGGCGAATAGAGACACGATCCCGATGAACGATTGGCCCGTCCACGGATCGAGCAGCGCCGAATCGATATCACCAATCGTTTGGAGCGCGTTCGAGACGCCATCAGTCGCCGTGATCGCGATCGCCGGAACGAAAATGAGCGCGAACAACATGATCAGTCCTTGGACGAAGTCCGTCCAACTGACAGCGAGGAACCCGCCGATGAACGTATACAGGATGATGATCGACGCTAAAATCAAGACGCCCGTCACAAATTCGATGCCGAAGACGGCGTTGAACAACCGGCCGCCGGCCACGAATCCGCTCGTCGCGTACAGTGTGAAGAAAATCAAGGTGACGGCGGCTGAGAACGTCCGCAGCGTGCCCCGAGAATCTTTGAACCGCTTTTCGAAGAAGTCTGGAATCGTGATCGCATCTTCTGACAAATACGAATACGTGCGTAAACGCGGGGCGACGAGGAGCCAGTTCAAGTAGGCGCCGATCGTCAACCCGATGACGATCCACCCACTCGAGAGACCGGTCGCTTGCAGATGGGCGTAAACGGTCGTCGGACCGAGAAATTTAAAGCCGCGTCGTTTCAAGTCTGTGCTCAAGCGATGCGATAGCTCCGTCGTCACCGGAACCTCTTCGACCGACGTCCAGTCGTTGTTGATGACCCTTCCGTCGACGAACGACCAGATGTACGCATCGAATGTACCGAACTCGTGCTGGATCTCGAGAAACCGTTTGGCGTTGTTGATCGACGCTTCAATCTTGCGGCGATTACGGACGATGCCATCGTTTGACAGCAGCCGTTCGATGTCGACATCGGTATAGTCGGCGACGCGCGTGACATCAAAATCGGCATACGCGCGCCGATAGTTCTCACGCTTCCGTAAGATGGTGATCCAGCTGAGCCCTGCCTGCGCGCTCTCGAGCGTCAAACATTCGAAATGTTTCTTGTCATCGTGGACCGGCTTGCCCCATTCCTCGTCATGATACCGAACGTAGTCCGGGTCTGTGCCGCACCAAGGGCAGCGTGACGTCTCTTCCATGTTGCTTTCATCTCCTTTTCGTTGTCGATTCATTTTAGCACGTCGGAACGATTGCCGACGTTCATGGACGGGTATAATACGTCATATTGGAGGTTGATGGATTTATGCGAGATTGGATGATCAGTATCATTGAACAGTACGGTTATTTCGGCATCGCGTTCATGATCTTTATCGAGAACGTGTTCCCGCCGATCCCGTCAGAAGTCGTCTTGCTGTTCGGTGGGTTCTTTGCGGTCAAAACAAACTTGATTGTCTGGGTCGTCGTCTTGGCGGCGACAGCGGGTGCCATTTTAGGAGCGGTCTTGTTGTATGGCATCGGATTATATTTAGACGTCGAACAAATCGAGCGGTGGACGAAACGACACGGGAAGTGGATTCGACTCGATATCGATGACGTCCGAAAAGCGGACGCGTGGTTTGACCGCTATGGCGGCTGGATGGTCTTTTTTGGTCGGCTCATGCCGGTCGTTCGGAGTTTGATCTCGCTGCCGGCCGGTATGTCGAACATGCCGTTCCTTAAATTTTTGCTGTTGAGCACAGCCGGAACGGTGATCTGGAATTCGATTCTGATTTATATTGGAATTCGGGTCGGGGAGAACTGGGAATCGATCTTAGGCTATCTCGACGTGTATTCATACGTGATGTACGCGCTTCTCGTCATCGCGATCATCGCTTTCGTCGTGTGGCGGAAGCGACGGAAACGGAAACAGTCGAACAAAGCGTCGTCGGTTTGATGGCAACTAAAAAACGGGTCCTCCTAAGAGGGCCCGTTATTTTTGAAGTTCAGGATGGTCGTTCAAAATCTGTTCGCGCAACTGCTTCATCCTCGTGATGATTTGCGAACGCGTCTCCCGGAACGCTTCGATCGGCTGACCGGAAGGGTCGTCGAGCCCCCAGTCGTCCCGATATGTCGTCGGTACGTACGGACACTCGACCCCGCAACCCATCGTGATCAAATAGTCGAGCCGGTCCGGGATATCGTCAAGCCGTTTCGGGTGTTGACCCGACGGATCAAGACCGATCTCCCGGACGGCCTCGAGCGCGAGCGGCTTTACTTCCGGATAATCTTCCGTGCCGGCTGAGTGGACGCGGGCGATATCTCCGAGCACATCGCGTCCGATCGCCTCTGCCATTTGAGAACGGCATGAGTTATGAATACATACAAATGCAACTTCAACCATGAGTTTTCAGTCTCCTTTATCGGTTTGGTCAGGTTTTCTATCAGTTTCCTCGGGCAAGACTCTTTTGAGCGTCTGCTCCGTCTTCGCCGCTAAACTTTCAGAGAAGCGGAACAAGACGATGCCGACGATGGCGGAAACGAAAATGTATAACCCGACGAACAAGTTGATGGCACCGTTCGAGAGGGCGGTGAAAAGAATCGAGAACTCGCCTCGAGGTGCGAGCGAGAAACCGGCCTCGTTCGCTTGAACCCGCGTCAATCCGTACAGCCTGCCGCCGACACGGCCGACAATCCACTTCGACAGCACGCCCCAGACGATCAAGACGAAGAAGAGCGTGTTGATGATCACTCCTTGCTCGAGGTTGATCGAGATTCCAAATGAGATGAAAAAGATTGGCAAGAACAAATCACGGACCGGCACGGTCAGACGTTTCAACGGTCTGACGTCGTGAATGCCGGCCAACATGATCCCGGCGATGAACGCTCCGAGTATTTCCGATAACCCGAATATCATGCCGATGCCCGCGAAGAATAAGATCAAGCCGATCAAGCCGATGCTCGCATCGTCCTGACGTAGCAGGTGCTTCGCGATCTTCGGTTGTTTCGTGACGAAGCGTGAGCCGACAAACAACAAAACACCGAACACGAGAAAACCGACGAACACTTTGCCGATGTCAGAGAAAGCAATCGGTTCGTCTTGAATGATGAACGGAGCGACGGTCAAGATGAGCGGCGCGAAGATGTCTTCAAAGATGAGCAAGGCGAGCACGAATTCTTTAATGTCCTCGTGCTTGTCCGAATTTCGCTCGAGCAGTTTGGCAGAAATCGACGAGCTCGTCGCGTAAAGGACGGCACCGATCAAGAAAGCCTGTGGAAAATCGAGCCCGAACAGCAAAGCGATGCCGATGGTGACGCCGAACGCGAGCACGATGTCTAGAACGCCTGCTTTCCAGACTTGTTTCATCCGCTTGACGAGCTCTGTTAACGGGAACTTCAGTCCGAGCAAGAAAAACAATAAGATAATCCCAATCTCACCGGCGACCTTGAACACTTCGTTCCCATCCCAGAAGAAGCCGACGGCGACCCCGATCGCAATAAACGCCAATATACTCGGGAAGAAGAGTCGCTCGATGATGAGGCTAAGAACAGAGATGACGGTCAGTCCTAAACCGAGTAAAACGATAATATTCAATAGTTCCATACGTCACCCCTTTATGACGAGTCGCCGTCCACAGCGACTAGTCTTGATTCCACTGGTACTCCATGCCGACCGATTCTGGCCGCGAATAGTCAAAACCGAAATGCTTGTATAGCCCGTCAGCCGGGATGTCGGCAATCAAGCTGATGATGGCCGTCTCGTCTGCTTCTTTCAAGATCCAGTCCATCAAATGTTCCATGATCAGCTTCCCGAGCCCAAGGCCTTGGCAATCCGGGTCGACGACGATATCGGCCAGATGGAATACCATCCCCCCATCCCCGACGACTCGGCCCATGCCGACCATCTCATCGTTTCTATATAGGCACACGCCGAATAGCGTGTTGGCGAGTCCTTTGATTGTCCCTTTGTCTGAACGCTTTGGCATTCCGGCCTTGACCCTGAGCTGTTGATGTTGCTCCGGTGTCGGTGTTTCAATCCGTACCTCGACTTCGTTTACCATAAGATGAATCCCCCTCCACACAAGTTGTAAACATTTTCCCGCTATATTGAATTCATAAACCTTGATTTCCCGGCGCTTTTGTCCGAATAATGAAAGAAAATGGAAAGGGTGTGGGGGCACATGTTTGAGAACCAATCGATTTTGCCCGCGCTTCGGGATATGCGGGACGTGGAAATTTTTCTAAAAAGTGAATTCGTCATCGGTGTCTTGCTCGAAATCCACATATCGCGTCTCGATGCGGTCTTTCAGTTGCTTGAGACGCACGGCAAAAAGGTCTTCGTCCATCTCGATTTGATCCAAGGATTGAAGGCCGACGAGTTCGCGACCGAATATATTTGTCAGTCGTATAAACCGTATGGCATCATCTCGACGAAAGGGAATGTGATCCTAAAGGCGAAACAAAAACAAGTCAAGACCGTGCAACGCCTATTTTTGATCGATTCAAGCTCGCTTGAAAAAAGCTACCGGTTAATCAATCGGACGCAACCTGATTACATCGAGGTCTTGCCGGGACTCGTCCCTAAATACATTCGGCTCGTCAAAGAACGGACGGGGATCCCTGTGTTCGCGGGCGGCTTGATTTCGTCGCTTGACGAAGTTGAGCAAGCACTCGCGGCTGGAGCGACGGTCGTGACGACGTCCGATCAAACGCTTTGGCGTGCGCCAGGACTTAAGTAAGCACATTCCGGGTAAATGATTTCGAGGAGGGATAGACGATGAAACAGACAATGATCATTACAGGAGTCAGTCAAGGGATCGGTTACGCGCTCGCGCATCATTTTGCGGAGTCTTATCACGTCATCGGACTCGACATCGGAGAGGATCCGTTGCTTCGTGATGTGACGTTCATGCAGATGGATTTAGGCAACCATGAGGACGTGTCGAACACTTTCAAGAAGATTGGACAAGACTTCGGTGTCGCACATATCCTCATCAATAATGGGGGCGTGTCGTCACTTGAGACCCCGATCGAAGAGTTGGACGTCGAGACGTTTAAACACGTCATCGATGTCAACCTTGTCGGGACGTTTGCTTGTTCAAAAGCATTTTTGACGCTAAACGAAGGGGCGGAGTATGGACGCATCATCAATCTCGCTTCGACGCGTGCGCACCAAAACGAGCCGGACTGGGAAGCGTACGGAGCGTCAAAAGGCGGGATTGTCGCGTTGACGAATTCGATGGCCGTCTCGCTCGCGGCTCGACCGGTCACGGTGAATGCGATCAGCCCAGGTTGGATCCATACGTCCGACGAACCGTTGCGAGACGTCGATCACCGTCAACATCCGTCGGGCCGGGTCGGTACGACGACAGATATCGTCCGTGCCGTTACGTACTTGATCGATCCGATGAACGATTTCGTGAACGGACATAACCTCGTCGTCGATGGTGGAATGACAAAGAAAATGATTTACGAGTCTTGATGAAGTTGGCTGATAGGACGATTACCCTATATTTTAAATGCGGAAGTGAGTGATAAGTCCTAGTCATGGGTATAACAGGAAGGAGTGAGTAAACAAATTTGAAGGGGGAAACGTCGTGCACCAGCTGATCGAAGAGGCTTTGCGCTTTGCGGCCGTCCGTCATGACGGGCAGTTTCGCAAAGGGACAAACATTCCGTATGTAACCCACCCGGTCGCCGTCTCGATGTTGCTTGTCGAAGACCGGCAGCCGATTCCGGTCGTAGCGGCGGGACTGCTCCATGACTTACTAGAAGACACGCTGACGACGGCCGAGGAGATTGAACAACAGTTCGGACGAGAAGTCGCCCGGTTAGTCCAAGCCGTCTCGGAACCGGGGAAGCATCACTCGTGGGAAGAACGTAAGCGGATGACGATTCAGAAAGTGCATACGCTCCAGTATGACGAAGTTGCGCTTCTAGCGGCAGACAAGTTACATAATCTGCGCTCGATCCGACTCGACATTGAGCGTGAAGGCAAGCAGGTGTGGGGACGGTTCAAGCGACCGCTTCGTGATCAGTCTTGGTACTATCATGAGCTGCTCCACGCGCTCCAACCTTTCAGTCAGACGACAAGTTTGATCGAAGAGTTTGAGATTGAATTGAATCTGCTGTTCTACGGTGTCGAAGAAGACCGTGACGAGAAGTTGAACAAACTGTTCGATGTGATCGGCCATGGGTTCCACGAAGACGATTGGCTCCAAGAGTCGTCGACGCTTTGTCAAACTGCTTACGAGTTGAACGAGTCGATGCGGGAAGGCTATCGTCATGGCTCTGAAGCGGAAAGGCTTGAACTCGAAACGTTGAAAGACCAACTGCAAGACAGCGGTCTTAGACAAGACTTGTCAATTCCGATCTTGCAAGCAATCAACGAATTATCTTACCGGGCCGCGCTCCGGTCTGAGGACGTCATCACTTTGTTGAAGTGAAATGATTGTCAAGTGACCTTGAACGTGTTATATTCGTCGTGAACATGAGAAGGGGAGTAGCGACCACGAACGTGGTCGATGGGTCGTCATTACGGTGCGTATGCACTCGGTCCATCGAGCTTCTTACCAAGTCCGCAAGACCTTTTTATGGATGCTTTTTTGGCGTCCATAAAAAGGTCTTTTTGAATTCATGAAAAGGGGAGAAAAATCTACATGGTATTTATTTACTTTATTTTGGCCGCTGCGATTACAGTGTATGCTGCCATAAAATTATCGACGTACGCTGATGTCATCAGTGAGAAGTCAACGATGAGCGGGATGCTCGTCGGGACGGTCTTGCTTGCGGGTGCGACGTCACTTCCGGAAGTGACGACGAGCGTATCCGCCGTCTTGATCAACAACCCGGATATTGCGATCGGGAACATGCTCGGTTCGAACTTGTTCAACATCTTCATTTTGGCAATGTTCGATCTATTTTATCGTCAAAAGCGATTGTTCAATGACGCGAGTCGAGACCATCTATATACAGCCAGTCTCGGATTGATGTTGACGCTCGTCACGATGGTCGCGCTCATCGTCCGGATTGATTATACAGTACTAGGAATTGGCATTGACGCGATATTAATTGCCGTCTTGTATGCGATTGGGATTTATTATATCGGGAAGCGCCCCCAAGAGCCGACGGCCGAACGAGAAGTCGAGCAAGAAGTCGGTGCGAGTGTCACGGATACGATTTCAGTGAAACAAGCCGGCGTCGGGTTCGTTATCGCGGCACTCGTCATCATGGCTGCCGGGACGGCGCTGTCGATCACGGGTGACCAGATTGCTGTCGTCACGGGACTCGGCTCAAGCTTCGTCGGTAGTTTCTTGATTGCGGCGTCGACGTCGCTGCCTGAAGCGGTCGCGGTATTCGTCGCTTTGAAACTCGGTAACGTCAACTTGGCGTTCGGCTCGATCTTAGGGAGCAACATCTTCAACATGCTCATCATCGCGATGTCGGACGTATTTTATCAGAACGGGTCGATTTTAGCGGATGTGTCGGCATCGCACTTGGTCACGGCGATCGGGATCACGATCCTATCGATTTTGGTCATGTACAGCGTGCTTCGCAAAGAAGTGACATCGAAAGTCAGATACGCCATTCCTTCGATTCTCGTCGTGTTCGTCTACGCCGTTTCTTCATATCTCATCTTTACCGGATGAATCATCAACTCGTCAATTTGACGTGATGGCATAACGCCATCACGTTTTTTTCTTGTCCCGGTATCACTTTCGTCTGACTGGGGTATAAGAGGAGGGAAGGAGGGGTGACGATGCAAGTGCATGCCGTGGAACGTTTAGACGACTATGTCGTATTAATACCGGCCTATAACCCTGATCAGGCGCTCGTCACGCTGGTCCGGGAGTTGAAGGACAAAGGGTTCGTCCATGTCATCGTCGTGAACGACGGCAGTGCCGATACGTGCCGTGCTGTGTTCGATGACGTAAAGCCGGAAGTTTCGACTGTGCTCGAGCATGAACAAAATGCGGGTAAAGGCGCAGCGCTAAAGACCGGGCTCCGTCACATCGTCGATGCGTACCCTGAGACGACCGGCGTGATCACCGTCGATGCGGACGGACAACATCTGCCGGCGGACGTCCGTAACCTGTACGATGAAGGGGTGAAGTGGCCGCATCATCTGATCATGGGCTGTCGTGATTTCTCGTCTCCTGCGATTCCGTTCCGGAGCCGGTTCGGCAATCAAATGACGAGATTTGTCATGTTGCTCGGCAGCGGTCTCCGTCTGAACGACACACAGACCGGACTGCGGGCGATTCCGCTCCGCTATGTCAAGCAACTGATCGATATTCCGGGCAACCGCTATGAGTTCGAGATGAACATGTTGACGTTCACGAAACGATTGCAAGTACCGATCCATCAAACACCGATCGAAACGGTATACGTTGACGAGAACGCGTCCTCACATTTTCGTCCAGTCATCGATTCGATTCTCATTTATCGCATGTTTTTGGCCTATTCCTTATCATCAGTCGCTTCATTCTTAATGGACATCGGCGTCTACGCGTTGTTGATCTTCTTATTGAATCCATGGTTCGAAACAGTCCATGTCATCGTGGCGACGATTTTGGCGCGTGTCGTGTCCTCATTATTCAACTATTACGTCAATCGGAAAGTCGTCTTCAAATCGACAGCGAAGCGCTCGATGTTGAAATACTTTGGGCTGGTCGCTGTACAGATGGCGCTGTCGGCGAGTCTCGTCTACGTGTTGTTCCTGCTGTTCCGGGACGGTGAGGTCATCCTCAAGGTCGCCGTCGACAGTGTATTGTTCGTATTGAGTTACTACGTCCAAAAAAGATGGATCTTCAAACGCTAAAAGGCCCGACAGCTGTCGGGCCTTTCGTCAATAAGCGAGCGTTCCGAGTTTGACTGACGTGTAGCGGTGCAACTCGCGCACGTCGGCGATCCCGGTCTTGATCATCATGTCGCGTATGAGCAGGGCGCAGACGCGGGCGTCCTCGGCGGCATCGTGGTGGATGAACGGGACGTTCAAATGCTCGGCCATCGTGTTCAACTTATGGTTCGGTAGCCCCGGGTAGAGCTTGCGGGACAACTTGACGGTGCAGCCGTATTCAATCGTCGGGAAAGTGAACAAGTCGTACTTGGCGATCGCCTTACGGAGCGCACCCATGTCAAACGCGGCGTTATGGGCTATGACGACGTCGACGGCGTTCAATGTCGGATAGAGCTGTTCGAGCACTTCGGGCAATGTCGGGGCATCCCAGACGTCGCTTGGGCGAATTCCGTGGACGCGAATATTGCCTTGGTCAAAGTCTTCCTCAGGATTGACGAGCAATTGGTTCGTCTCGACGACTTCACCGTCTGTCAGTAGACTCCAACCGACAGAGCAGATGCTCCGACTGTCGCGATTGGCCGTCTCGACGTCGATTGCTAGAATAGAATGTGGCATAAAAGTTCCTCTCTTCGTTAAAAATCTGTACAAAAAAAGTCTAACACAAGGTTAGACGGTAAAGCGATCATGCGGCCGAGAGATGCCGACACGCCTCGGCGCAGCGCAAGCAAGCCTCAGAGCAACGTTGGCAATGGTCGTACAAGTGACGCCCGCATTCGACGGCACACGTATCACACACTTGCGCGCAGAGCGCCGCGATCGGTCTTGTGAACGCCGAGTCGGTTTCGAGCGCGTTCAAGGTGAGTGTGGCGACTTCGGCACATTCTTTCGTCAACCGGATACATTCCGAGACCATCAGCAGGTCTTCTTCTTGTAAACATTTCGAGAAGCAATGGTTGCTCGCCCGGATACAATCGATCACGGCCAAAATCGTCTCTTCGACAGAGGTTCGGTTCATTGGAAGTCCCCCTTAAGATAAATGATGTCTTACAATCATTACCCGGTTCGTGTCGACTTAAACCGAGGCGGGGACACAAAAAAGCCGGCCCACATCAGTGGACCGACTTAAGGAATGGAGCATAGCGGGCTCGAACCGCTGACCTCCACGCTGCCAGCGTGGCGCTCTCCCAGCTGAGCTAATGCCCCGTTGGAAATTATTATATCATTCTAATAAATGATTTGGCAATAAGAAAAACGAAAGAACTTTGAAAATCATTTTTTTGAAGTTTAATGGACGTTAGAGCTGGGAAAAATAGATAGGATGTTATATTAAGAAAGCAGGTGCAACGTATGGAGATGATTTTGTTGGCGCTACTGCCTGCCCTCATGTGGGGGAGTATCCCGCTGATCGTATCTATTGTCGGCGGCAAGCCGATTCAACAATTGATCGGCACGACGATTGGCGCGATGGTGATGGCGGTTGTCATCGCGCTCGTCTTCAAGCCAGAGTTCACGACGCTCGCGATCGTGACTGGTTTCATATCAGGTGTGTTCTGGGCGCTTGGACAATACCTTCAGTTCCAGTCGTTCCAAATTTTAAGCGTCTCGAAAGCGATGCCGATCAGTACAGGGATGCAGCTTGTCGGGACATCACTGTTCGGGGTCATCGTCCTTGGGGACTGGAAGACATCGACCGAGCTATGGCTCGGCTTCTCGGCCCTCGTCTTGATCATCATCGGGGCCGTCATGACGTCATATCAACAACATAAAGAATCCGATAGCAGTAGTGCTTTGAAAAAAGGGCTACTCGTGCTCCTCGTTTCGAGCATCGGTTACGTGACGTATGCTGTCCTGACCAACTACTTTGAAGTGGATGGCATCACCGCCATCCTACCGCAGTCACTCGGGATGTTCATCGCCGCGCTCTTGTTCAGTCTTCGTGAAAAAGATGTGAAAAAGTTTGATCCGAAAACGTTCAAGAACATCTTCGCCGGGCTTGCCTGGGGGATCGGGAACTTCGGATTGTTCGTCTCGAGCGGAGAAGTCGGCATCGCGACGTCGTTCGCACTGTCCCAATTGAACGTCGTCGTCGCAACGCTCGGTGGCATTTACTTGTTAAAAGAAGAAAAGACGTCGAAAGAACGCGTCTTCGTCTTCATGGGGATCGGTCTGATCGTGGTCGCTGGATTCATGTTAGGGCTTGCGAAGAGCTGAATGATTTTTTTAAGGATGGGCCAGGTTGCTTGATGCGACTTGGTTCTTTTTTTAGTTGAACAGGAATACTGACTTTTATCTATAATGATTGGAAAAATGAAGAATCGGAGTTCTGTTCTGATTTTTCGGCAATAGTGTAAAATCGTATCGAGCAAAAACTATCAATTTTATTCTAGCGTTCACAGCTACCTAACGCCGAGGGAGTACAAACAAAGATACCTCTTCGAAACTTTCTAATTAAGTGTTGACAATCCAATGTCCATGCTCACAAGTTTTAAATCGTCAAACTCTTCTTGAAGCTGGTCAGGAAGGCGTCGAAGCAATACCTCCGTCATCTCGTCCATCGTCTGTTGATCCAGTTGAAAATTATCCACCTGAATCATCCTCTCCTGTTGGTAGCCTAACGATACTTTGTATCCAAGCAAGCAACATCTCGGTTTAATTCACATAAGCCCTGGTGTTGTTTCGGAAAAAATGTTCATTGATGTGCGTCGGTTTTTAGATATAAGTGTTTTGATGGTTACACTCGTGCTAGATATCGCATATGGAGGAACAAGTTTTCCATACTCGATAAATAATTTATACATAAAGGGACTAAGAGGAGTCAAAAATCGACTCTCTCTTAGTCCCTTTATGTTACGGATTATTTTGTTGCTGTAAATATAATTGTCTAAAAACTTCTATAGAACCTTCGATATCTATCCATTTTTCTAAAAGATGATCAAAGTATATGTCTTGGGTCAACATGATTTTTTTAGAATTCACAGAGTCGTTGTTTAAATATAACGCCATTTGTTCTTCATTTTTTGCAATATCATCTACTATTTCCCACGGGGACCCATACAATTTGATCACTTCTTCTTCAGATAACGCAATAAATTCTTGATAGTCTTCTGGTGTTAGTAAGTCAGCATAAGCCTCGTACAAAGAAGCGTAGATTTTAAAAGGTGTGCCGTCTCCAATTTCTTTTTTGTATAACCACTCATAAATCATCTTCCATGTATAAATGAAATTTTCGAAGACGTATCCCCATTCCCAGTGTACTTCATCTTTTGGTAGCGTGACTCGTTGTTCTGATCCATTATCGTAATGCACAATATAATGTAATTTACCAACGATTGAGGTATCCTCAATAAAGTCATTTACGGATAAGCCCAATTGCTTTGCTGCTTCACTAATTAAGAACTCATCAGTAGATCCATAAGCTGAGAACCGGATTTCTGCAAAAGTAACGATTAGACCGTACATAAATCCTCCCAAATAATATTATTTTAAATACCAATACTGTTCTGTCGGGAAGAATTGATCAACCCTTGGATTCTTCGATTTATCACGATAAAAGCGTATTCCGACCTTATATTCCATACCATTAATTCGGGTTGTATAAGTGACACGACTATATTTGTTACCAGCTTTAACTGGTCGTCTAATTTGGTTGTTAATATCAGATGCGTTCGTTATTATAACTTGAGCAAGAGAGGTTATGAAACAATTCTTCTGTAATTCTTTGAATAAGTGATTTTCTTATGCCCCGCGGAAGATTAGAGTTTCTCGATGAAATACCAAACTCATTTTCTTCTAGATAAAGTTCCGAATCAAGATCAAGTAATTCATTATCACTTGTTAAAGCTGGAATAAATGTAAAGACGCGACCATATCAAACTGGCCGCGTCTTTACATTTTCAATTATACTGTTTAAGCTTTTTCCGCCCACGCTACATCAATAAATTCATCACGTCCTGAAATAGCCCGATCTTCCTTGTAGTGTTTCGGGTTCTTCTTATGGTAGTCCTGATGATAGTCTTCGGCCGGATAAAACACGTCGGCTGGTAAGATTTTCGTCACGATCGGTTGTTTGAACTTTCCGCTCGCGGCGAGCGCGTCGCGGCTCTGTTCTGCTTTCACGCGTTGTTCTTCCGTATGATAGAAGATGGCTGGCGCATATTGTTGCCCGCGGTCTTGGAACTGGCCGCCGTCGTCGGTCGGGTCCGTCTGAATCCAATACAGTTCGAGCAGACGCTCATACGCGAACTGAGCCGGATCGAACGTGATCTCGACGACCTCGTAATGCCCGCTCGTGCCGGTTTTCACTTGTTCATACGTCGGGTTGTCGACATGTCCCCCGGTATAACCGGATACGATTCCTTCGATGCCTGGCTGTTCCTCGAACGGTGTCACCATGCACCAAAAACAGCCGCCTGCAAATGTTGCTTTTTCCATTCATAAGTCCCCCTCGATCAATTTCCCAAAAAAAGCGCCCATGTCATCGACATGAGCGTTTTGTCATATCGTCCAAGGCGATGCCTTGCTGGAAGTAGCACCTTGCCGAAGCAGGTTGCTGTGAAGTCATAGAGCCAGGTCTCTCGTTCACTCAAGATATCGATATGTAGTTGGTGACAGCATCATATCATCTGTCTCGTTTAAACGTCAACGATTTGGTGTGCGCCGAAGTTGAAATAGCGTGGCACCAACAATCAAGATAATGAGGGCGATGGACGCAGGGAATGCCCACGGCAAATCATCCCCGAACAATTGTAGAAAGAACAGGGCGAACACGGACAGTAAAACAAGGATGTAAGAGCGGGACATGGCTACCTCCAATAACGTTTCTTCTAGTGTATCAAGTTGCACATCCAATGGCGATAAAAAGAAGGGGATTCGATGCATTCAGCGAATACCGAATAACATTGCCTATAAGGAGGGAACTAGATGCAAGACTTATTTGAACTAGACATCGAGACCGCACAGCGCGGCTATAAAGAAGGGACGTTCACGGCCCGGGACGTGACGGCCTACTATTTGACACGAATCGCTAGCTTGAACGATAAACTGAAAGCGGTCATCCAAGTGAACCCGGACGCGTTGTTCGAGGCTGAGGCGGCGGACCGTGCCTACCGACGCGGAGACCGGCTGCCACTCCTCGGTATTCCCGTTTTACTCAAGGACAACATCGAGACGGCGGGACTCATGAGGACTACTGCCGGCGCCGTGGCGCTCGAGCATCACTTTGCGGGTCGTGACGCTGAACTCGTCCGTCGCCTCCGTGAGCACGGGGCGGTCCTTCTCGGCAAAGCCAATTTATCGGAATGGGCCAATTTTTTGACGGAGGACATGCCGAACGGATGGAGCGGGGTCGGTGGACAGACGCTCAATCCGTATGGTGACAATCTCGACGTCGGCGGTTCGAGCTCTGGCTCGGCGGCGGCCGTTGCGGCGAACTTGACGGTGCTCGCCGTCGGCAGCGAGACGAGCGGGTCGATCATCCACCCGAGCGTCCATAACGGCATCGTCGGTATCAAACCGACGGTCGGGCTTATCAGCCGGAGTGGGATCATCCCGATTTCGCGGTCGCAAGATACGGCCGGTCCGATGGCGCGGACGCTCCGCGACGCGGTGCTCGCACTAGAAGCGATGTGCGGGGAAGACGATTCGGACCCGGCGACGACACATCTACCGGCCGGTCCACCGTACCGGACGTGTCTCGACGAACGTCAAGCCGTCGGCATGCGTGTCGGTTTCGTGAAGGCTGAACTGTCGGATGAAGAACAGACGCTCTATCAAGCGGCGCTGGCGTTACTCAAAGCGAGCGGGGTCGAGCTCGTCGAAGTCGACCTGCCGTCAAACGACGGACTTGACCAAGGCGACGTCCTCTACCATGAGTTCAAGCTCGGGATCGAGGCGTATTTGGCGACGACAGCGCTCCCGTATGAAACGCTCAAGGACTTGATGGACTGGAACAAGCTTCACCCGGAAACGATCCCGCACGGACAAGTTACGTTCGAGAAAGCGAATCAGTTATCAGGGCGTTTGACCGAGTCGAGCTACCTCGAGCGACGCTTAGCCGACGTCCGGCAAGCGAAAACGGACGGCCTCGATCGTTTATTGATGGAACAAACGCTTCACGCCCTGGCGTTGCCACACGACTTGAATTACGATATGGCGGCGAAGGCAGGGCACCCGACGGTCACGATCCCATACAAGCTCAAACAGAGCGGGGCACCTTTCGGGCTGTCATTCACGGGTACGAGCTATGCGGAACGAGACCTCATCCGTATCGCCTACGCGTTCGAACGCCACGTGACGCGTCCGATCCCGCCTATGTAAGAACGTTGCACCTGTCGCTCACGTCCGCTACAATGGTACGTATGCGGATTGAAGAAAGGACAGATTACAATGAAATCATCTATATATGGGCTGACATTTGATCAGCTGTCGGACGCTTGCGTATCTTGGGGATACAGTGCCTACCACGCCAGACAAATATGGGACTCGCTTTACATCGACCGTGTCAGACGGCTCGACGAAATCGCGGTTCGTCCCGAAGTGCGCGAACAGCTTGAGGCGAACTATGCGCTGACGACACAAGAACTGTTCGTCAAACAAGAAGCGGGTGACGGCACGGTCAAATTCTTACTTAAACTGCACGACGGGCATTATATCGAAACGGTGCTCATGCGCCATAAGTATGGACGTTCCGTCTGTGTGACGACACAAGTCGGGTGCAACATCGGCTGTAGTTTCTGTGCGAGCGGCCTCTTGAAAAAAACACGCGACTTGACGGCGGGCGAGGTCGTCGAACAGATCATGACCGTTCAACACTATTTAGACGAGGTCGGTGAAGATGACCGCGTCAGCCACATCGTCGTCATGGGAATCGGGGAGCCGTTCGATAACTTTGATAACTTGGTCGACTTCCTCCGTGTCGTCAAAGATGAGCGCGGTCTCGCGATTGCTCCTCGTAAAATCAACGTCTCGACGAGTGGGCTCGCCGACAAGATCTACAAGTTCGCCGACCTTGACCTGCGCATCAACTTGGCCCTCTCGCTGCACGCGCCGAACGATGCGCTGCGGACGAGAATCATGAAGATCAACCGGGCGTTCCCGCTCGATAAATTGATGCCGGCGATCCGCTACTACGTCGAGAAGACGAATAAACGGATCACGTTCGAGTACATCTTGCTCTCGAAAGTGAACGACTTGCCAGAACATGCCGAAGAACTCGCGGCGTTGATCGATGACATCAAAGACAAGTCTTACGTCAATTTGATCCCATACAACCCGGTCAACGAGCACATCCAGTACGAACGGAGTACGACCGAGGACATCATGGCGTTTTACGACGTCTTGAAAAAACGGGGCATCAATACGGGCGTGCGTCTCGAGCACGGGACCGATATCGATGCGGCGTGCGGCCAATTACGCAGTAAACAAATGAACGTCGAAGGCGCCAAATAAACGAGCGCTCCGAATCGAAACCGATTCGGAGCGTTTTTATCGTGCCCGGGCGTATAATGCGTCAGACGAGAAATATCTTTAAACATTTTTGTGAATGATGAATAGTCCTTACCCCCTCAGGGAATAGTCTTTTGATATCAAAGCAGAGAGTGGAGGCAATTCAATGGAGACAGTAAACGCTACGTTATGGATTCGAGTCAGAAACACGCTCGGGGAAGGGCCTTGCTGGGACGCTGAACTGAAGCGGTTCTACTGGGTCGATATCGAAGGGCACGCGCTCTGGTGGTACGATGAGAAAGAAGATGAATTATCTTCGTTTGATATGGGACAGCAGGTCGGGTTTGTCGTCCCTAAAGTGACCGACGGCGTGATCGTCGGATTGAAGGATGGTATCTATGAGTGGGATGAAACGTCGAAACAACTCGATAAACTCGTCGAACTTGATGACCCGGAGGGTGTCCTTCGCTTCAACGATGGGAAAGCCGACCCGTACGGTCGTGTCTTCGCCGGGACGCTCCACTTAAAAGACGAGTCTGAGCAGGCGACGTTGTTCCGCTTGAACCGCGACGGCACGACCGAGGTCATGTTGAGCGGATTGACGTTATCGAACGGGTTGACGTGGTCACCTGACCATACGTCGTTTTACCATATCGATACGCCGACCGAGACGGTTCGCAAGTTCCCGTTCGATTTGAAAACGGGCACGCTCGGGGAAGGTGAGGTCGTCATTGATTTCAAGAATGAGGACGGGTTCCCGGACGGCATGACGTCGGATGAAGACGGCTTTTTATGGATTGCCCACTTTGCAGGCGGGCGCGTCACGCGGTGGAATCCGGAGACGGGTGAAAAAGTGCTTGAAGTCATCGTCCCGGCGCCGAACGTCACGTCGTGTAGTTTTATCGGGGATGACTTAAAACAATTGGCGATCACGACGGCGCGCGAAGGCATGGACGACGAGGCGCTCGCCGCTCATCCGGATGCGGGTTCGGTCTTCAAGATCGATACGGAAGTGAAAGGGATGCCACTTTATCGGTTTGGACGTTAAGGAGGGACGGCTATGGTGAAGCGATTGCTCGTGCGAGCGGGAATCGGATTGGCACTAGCGGCGGTGGCTCGGGTCGGGATTCAAAAGATATTGGACGACCGGGCCCGGAAAGAAGACCATACGTATCTTGAACCAAAGTGGGACGAGACGCCGAGTGTGGATGCCGATAAGGATGATGACGAGGTCGGATTGACGCAACTCGATTCGATTTACCGGGCCGAGTGGCAGGCGAACACGTATCCTCGCTCCGAGGCGGAACGGAAAGCGTTAGAAGAATAACCGGTACGAAGAACATATCCAGAGCTTTTTCTTCGGCCGTCGAGGCCTCAGAAAAAGACAAATGGCCGCTAGATGGCGCCCCGACTCCTGCAGGAGAGCAATCCAACGGAGACCCAGCAGCGACGTGAGTCGCGATGCGGCTCCGGGATTGCCTGCGGAAAGCGTGGGCGCTGGAAGGACGAGCGATAACAATCATATTAGTCAACAAGCTGAACACGCTCCTTTTGAGCGTGTTTTTTTTTG
>NZ_LYTG01000009.1:0-17062 GCF_001816105.1 Exiguobacterium sp. SH31 | reverse complement strand
GGACGTGATCCCGTTCATTATCTAAAAAGTAATGATTACGATTTAAGGGTGGAGAACATGATGAAACGAATTCCAATTACAGTCTTGTCCGGATATTTGGGAAGTGGCAAGACGACGTTGCTCAATCATATGTTGAACAATCGGGATGGTAAAAAATATGCCGTCATCGTCAACGACATGAGCGAGCTGAACATCGATGAGCGATTGATTGACGGGGCAGGTTTTTCACGGACGGACGAGAAGTTGGTGGAGCTGTCTAACGGCTGCATCTGCTGCACGTTGCGAGAAGATTTACTCGAGGCGGTCAGCGAGATTGCGAACGACCGACAGCTCGACGGCATCATCATCGAGTCGTCTGGTATCTCGGAACCGATCCCGGTCGCGCAGACGTTTACATATGCGGATGACGCCTTGGGTATCGACTTGACGAGCCGTGTGTATGTTGACGCGATGGTGACGGTCGTCGACGCATATCGATTTTTAAAAGACTTCAACTCGGGCGAATCGCTGCATGAACGGAAACAGGCTGTCGACACGGGTGATGTCCGGGAAGTCGTCGACTTGCTCGTCGATCAAGTCGAGTTTGCCGACATCATCGTCCTCAACAAGGCGGACCGGGTCACGGAACCGGAACTGTACGAGATCGAAAGTCTGTTGCGCGCGTTAAACCCGGCGGCGCGACTTCTGACAAGTACTTACGGCAACGTGCCGTTGTCCGACCTGTTAGACGTGAACTTGTTCGACTTCGACCAGGCGATGCATGCCGCCGGATGGATCCAAGAGCTCGAGACAGACGACCATACCCCTGAAACCGAAGAGTACGGCATCAGTTCGTTCGTCTATCGCCGCCGCCGTCCGTTCCACCCGGAGCGTTTACATGCGTGGATCGAACAGTTCCCGGAAGAAGTTGTCCGGGCGAAAGGTTTTTTATGGATCGCTTCTCGGAATGACATCGCGTGCTTGTTCTCCCAAGCGGGGTACGCGTCGACGCTCGAACATGCCGGGCGTTGGCTCGCGACGCTTCCTGACGCGGAACGAAAGCAGATGTTCGCCGCCGAACCAGAGCTTGAGGCCGATTACATCGAGCCGTACGGCGACCGCCAGACGGAGCTCGTCTTGATCGGTCACCGAATGGACCGAGTGCGCGTCGAGCTCGAACTTGACGCCTGTCTACTGTCAGACGAAGAGATGGCGTCAGACTGGACAACGTTACGGGATACGCTTCCAGGAAACGGAATCGCGACGTTTTCATGATTTAACCGTTTACAATTCAGAATCGAACGGCTATACTTTTGCTTGCATGAACAACCGCATACATTGGACTACACTAGGGGTGCTTCGGCTGAGATGTGAGCATGGCTCCAATCCCTTATAACTCGATCCAGGTAATACTGGCGTGAGGAAGTGTGGCACTTTTTCTGATGAATTGATGATTGGATAAGTGGCCGCATTCTCATGGATGCGGCTTTTTTGTGTAACCAAATAAGGGGGGAATCATCATGAATCAACAATGTGGAACGAGCCCGATCGTCGGGTTCCGCTTTACGCTAAGCCCGATGACGTCAGAGTTCATACCGGTCATCAAAGGAGCACTCAAAGAAACTGATTTAAGCAACGTTTGGAGGCACACGGACGATGTATCGACCGTGATTCGCGGTCGGGCCGAGCACGTGTTTGACGTCGCGAAAGCAGTCTTGTCACACGCCACGAGAACAGGGGCGCATGTGTCGATGAGCGGGACGTTCTCGGCCGGCTGTCCGGGCGACACGGTCGGGGACAATCTGCTCGACGTTTCGAGTGAGCCGGTGAACGGGCGAGCGGCTGCCCAATACGTTTCATCACAGTTCGCACTCTACCCGCTCGGTGATGACGATTACATGGACATTATCTATGAAGAGGTCGATTTCGCGAAAGCACGGGGCGTCTTTAATGACACGATGCATTATGCTTCAGGGATCCACGGAGATATCGAGACGGTGTTCGCGTTTTATGAGGCGACGTTCAACCGCGTCCGCGAGAAGACGAGCCACGTCGTCATGACGGTCACGTTCAGTGTGAACAGTCCGTCGCACGAGGGACAACGTTGATGCTTAACTCATGGAAGTTGAAAGAAATCGTTTTGTTGTCGATTTTATCGGTCGTCTTTGCCGTCGTCTATTTGGCGTTCTTCCATGTGGGGAACTTGTGGGCCGGCTTGATTGGGCCGATCGCCTATGAATGGATTTTTGGGATTTGGTTCATCGTCTCGATTATTACCGCCTACATCATTCGAAAGCCAGGCGCCGCCTTTTTGTTGGAAGTGCTCGCAGCGTCGATCGAGATGATGATCGGCAATGCGATCGGTCCGCGCATCATCCTCGTCGGCATCATTCAAGGACTCGGCGCCGAAGCGGCGTTCGCACTAACCGGGTATAAGCGGTATGACTTGTGGGTGCTCATGCTCGCCGGATTCGGTGCGGCAGTGACGAGTTTCGCATATACGTACGTCATGGGAGGTCTCAGTGCGCTCAGTCCGACGTACGTGGCTTTGATGTTCGCACTACGGGCGACGAGCGGGATGCTCATCGCAGGGATCGGCGGGAAGATTTTGAGCGACTTGTTGCTTCGAACGGGTGCGCTAGAAGGATATGCCGTCACCCGGCAGAGGAAGGCACATGGTTGAGACCGAGCGTCTGGCGTTTCGTTTCCCGGGGGAAGGACGCGACGTATTGACGGATATCACACTTCGTCTTAAGGACGGCAGGACGCTCATCACCGGGGCGAGCGGGTCGGGGAAGTCGACTTTGTTCGCCTTGTTCAATCGGCTCTACCCGGACAACTGTGATGGGGTTGTGACGGGGCGATTGCATCTATTCGGTCGGTCCTATGCCACGTATCGGCCTGGTGAGGTGAATCGCCGCGTCGGGACGGTGTTTCAAGACCCGGACAGCCAGTTCGTCATGCAGACGGTCGAAGAAGAATTGATTTTCACGCTCGAAAACTTTTCGGTCGCCCGAAGCGAGATGATGGACCGTGTCTCAGCGATTTTGCACGAGTTACACTTGTCCGATTATCGCCACCGCACCATCCATGATTTATCAGGGGGCGAGAAGCAACAGATCGCCGTTGCCTGTGCCTTGATCGGATGTCCGGAATGGCTCTTACTCGACGAGCCGCTCTCACACCTCGACCCGGCGACGGCACGTCGGTTCGTTCGCTGGCTCGATAAGTCCGCACGGAACGTCAATATCGTCGTCATCGAGCATCGTCCGTACATGTGGGGCGACTTCTTTGACCGGCACCTGGAACTCGTGAACGGAAGGATCGCAGGCGATGGATCGTTCGTCGTTCAACCGGATTATACATTTACGCCGATTGAAACGACACGGGGCACAAACACATTATTTCAGATACCGAAAGTGAATCACAAAAAGTTTCAACTTGCAGCGAGCAAAATCGCAGTGGCCCCGGGGGATGTGATCGCCATCCTCGGTCGGAACGGCAGCGGCAAATCGACGTGGCTAAAAAGCCTGGCGCGGCATCACCGTGAAGTCGGGCTCGTCCCGCAATCCCCGGCGCATTTGTTTGTGACGAGTGACGTGTCGCGGGAACTAGCGTATGGACATAACCGTTCAATCGAGGACATGTTGGCACGCCTCGGGCTTGAACGTCTGCGTGACGCCCATCCACTCTCACTCAGTCACGGTCAAAAACGGAGACTCGCCATCGGGGTGATGCTTCTGTCGGGTAAACAACTGCTCGCGTTTGATGAACCGACGGCCGGTCAAGACGAGGCATCACTTCGAGCGCTCCATGCATTGATGGCTGAACGAGTCCGTGCGGGGCAGACGGTCTTGTTCGTAACGCACGATCTCAGTTTCGCCCGTGCCGCGAGCACGTATTATTTGATGGGTGACGGGAACTTGAGTGGGCCGTACGATGCGTCGATTTGGGACGACTCGGACTTATTGCGGGCCCACGGACTGTTGACGGAGGCGTTCTGATGACGTTTCACGAGATGAACCCGACAATCAAGTTCTTGACCGTGACGTGTCTCATGTTCGGTCTCGCCTTCATGTACAACCCGTGGACTCCGCTCGTCGTCTTCTTCGGCACACTCGTCCTCCAATTCATCTTTTCCGACGTGAGCTGGAAGCGATGGGGACTGTTCATGATCCCATTTTTACTGACCGCGCTCGGGACGCTTTGGACGACGCTCGTCTTCGGCAGAGAGGCGAGCGGGCAAGTCGTGTTCTCGCTCTTCGGCAATGATGTCACCGAGGAGAACGTGTTGTTGGCGGCGACACTTTCGCTTCGGGTCCTCGCCTTCACGGTCCTGTCGCTTCTGTTCACGCTGACGACGGACCCGAAGCGGTTCGTCTACAGTCTGATGCAGCAGGCGAGATTGTCCCCTAACATCGCCTATAGCGTCTTCGTCGGCTTTCGCTTTTTCCCGATTTTAAAGATCGAACTGATGCAGCTCTATGAAACGCATGCCTTACGTGGCGTGCGCCTCGACACCCGGATCGATCACGTGCGACACATCCCGAAACTCCTAATCCCGCTTCTTGCCGGCGCTATCCGTCAAGCCGAGCGGATCGCGTTCTCGATGGAGGCTCGGGGATTTACGGGTGAACATCGTTCTACGTACGAGGTGATTCCGGTCACGCGAAACGATTTTCTGTTGGCGTCACTCTTGTTCACGCTGTTCGGAGTAAGTGTATGGATCGGCGTGCGATAAAAAACAGGACGACTCATTTCGAGTCGTCCTCAGGCTGTTGACGAACCAAATCGCCCATCGCGATTTGGTTCGTCTCTTTTTGTGTTCATCGAGCTCGAGGCGCTCTGCCCGGCATAAAATTGAAGAAATGCTATGTAGACGGTCTTTTTCGGCCAACAGGTTGGCCAATTTCTTCATGTTTTGTGCGGTGGCTGCCACCAGGTTGGCGCACTGGACCTTCTCGGTTCCCCGGTAGAACGTGAAGCGGAGCCCGTGAAGCTCTTTCGCATCGGCGAACGAGCGCTCCACGGTCTGCGGCCGGAGACGATAGAGGTATCGTCCGGATTCGGACAGACGGTTCCGGTTCACCAATTCGCGATAGGTTTCATCAAGATGACGGGTGATGACGCGCCGGTGGGCACGATTGGACGTACACTTCTCGAGAAGCGGGCAGTTCTTACAGACGGCGGGGTCGGAGGCGTAGTGGTGATACCCGTGTCGGTCTGTCGTTCGATAGGTGAGACGCTGTTTCGCCGGGCAGACATAGACGTCTTCTTCTGATACATATTTGAAGCTCGTCCTCCGAAACATCCCCTTCTTCCCGCCGAAGCGGCGCCAGGCGATGACGCCGAAGACGCCGCGCTCGATGAGCGCCTTCGCAATCTCTGTCGTGAAGTACCCCACATCGAGGGCGACTGCCTCTAGCGGATAGCCGAATCGGCCGAGGATATGCTCGAGACGGGCGAGGTAGACGGTGCTGTCTGACACGTTCCCGGGCGTGACGTGCACATCGACGATGAAGTTGTGTTTGGCGTCGACCGTCCGGTGCGCCAGCCAGAAAAAGCCTTCCGGCTTCTGGTCACGATACATATAGCCCGCATCCGGGTCGGTCCGGCTCACCTTGATGAACCGGCTCTCCCTTTTCGGTGAGGCGGGCTTCAGCGCTTTTTTCCACGGTCCGACCGTTCTTCGTTCACCCGGTCTAGGAGCTCGCCCTCAATCGCGTTCACAACGCGCTCGACCTCGACCTTGTCGAACTTCTTCTTGTTCGCGTTGGCACGGATGTGGGTCGAGTCGGTGATCAGGATTCGCCCCGACACGAAGCCGTGGGCTTCGGCCTGACCCAAGATGTCCTCGAAGATCTGTTGGAAGACGTCCTTCCCTTTGAAGCGGCGCCGATAGGCCTGGCTGATCGTCGAATGGTCGGGTACCTTCTCATCAATCCCGAGCCCGAGGAACCAGCGGTAGGCGAGGTTCGTCTGGACCTCTTTAACCGTCTGGCGGACGGAACGGATGTTGAACAGCGGGCCGAGGAGGATGATCTTGATGATAATCTCGGGGTCGATGCCGGGCTGTCCGGTGTTCGAGTACAGCGGCGCGCAAAGGCGGTGCACGATCGAGAAATCGATGTGGCGGTCGATCTTTCGGACGAGGTGGTCTTGCGGGACCATTTGGTCCAGGGTGGTCTTCGTCTGAATCGGTTCATGTCTCTTCTCCGGGTGGGCACGGTACATATGGGGTTCCTCCCTAGTCAGCGGACGGGTTCGGCGTTTATCTGCCTTTTCCCGTTTTTACCGGTTCGAAGAACATGTCCGAGGCTTTTTCTTCGGCCATCGAGGCCTCAGAAAAAGACAAACGGCCGCCAGATGGCGACCGTTTGCGTTGCTCGTCCGACGGCGCCCCGACTCCTGCAGGAAAGCAATCCAACGGAGACCCAGCAGCGACATAAGTCGCGATGCGGCTCCGGGATTGCCTGTGGAAAGCGTGGGCGCCGGAAGGACGAGCGATTCTATTGATGTTAGTCAACAAGCTGAGGACGACTCATTTCGAGTCGTCCTGTTTTGTCTCTTTCAAGATCTTAAATTTCGGTTTGATCGATTCGTTATTGAACGCTTCGAGTACCGTATTTTCATTGGCCATGCGAATTTGTTGCGGTTCGCCTTTTGACGTCGTACCGATACAATACATACTCGCCTCGTGCTCGGCGAATAACGTCTTGTACAGCGTGGAATGGTGCATGAGGCGCCCAGGCGAACCCCAACCGACGATGATCATGCCGCCGCTCGTCTCGACCTCGTCGAGCGTCTCTTCCACGTAATGAAAGTTCACTTCGTCGAGTTGAGACTCGACGTAGGGTAGGTTGTCATTGATGGCGAGCGTCGGGACGAGACTGATGACGCGCATCTCGCGGATCGGTTTGTCCAAATGGTTCCGCATGAGCATGTAGGCGCGTTGAGTCGTCGTACCAGATAAAAATGCATCGCTCATCCGTGGAGAATAGATGATGACGGCACAGATCACCCCATCGACGACATCGGTGAATTCATACGTTCGCATGTAACGCTTTGTCTTGCCTTCGTTAAATATCGATTTGACTCGAATCGTCACTTCCTCGATATGCGTGTTCATGTTGTTTCCTCACTTTAACCAAGTAGTGCCGGGTCATGCCCAGCCTGCGAACCAATCGAGATACCGGATCGTATACCGGGCGACCTGCTGCGTTGTCGTCGTCGCGTCACCAGGCAGTAAAGACAGTTCGTCCTGGTACTGTTCATAAAAGGACATGACGTCTGACACGTACTGGTCACTCCGGTTATATTCAAAGATGGCGTTTTGAATCGATTCGACTGAATCATTTGTCTGCCCGCCGTGCTCGCTCAAATAGTAAGCGGCGGCATGGGCCGAGTCGACCAAACTGTGAGGATCGGCCTTGCCGTCATCATCCCCGTCTCTGCCTAAGCCGCCATATTGCTCAATCAGTGTTAAATCCGTCAGATCGACTTCGTCTTCCGGGACATCACCTTTTTGGTCGTCGGTATCGTACTGCCAACCGAGCCACGTCCGCGGCATGAATTGGAACGGTCCGATCGCGCCGACCGAAGAGCGCATCGATGAACTGTGCGAGAAGATCGTCTCGACGCGGTGGACGGCGGCGAGTAGCCGCCAATCGACGTCATAGGTGGCCGCGGCTTCCTTGTAGACGTCTTGGTGGACCGCCGGGATACCGTGGTCACCGTAGTAGGCCCGGTAGAGGGCGTTGTTCACTTTATCATGTTGACCAAACCAGCCGATTGCGCCGAGGCACAGCACGATCACAAGCATTACGCCGGTCAGTCGCAGCATCATTCGTTTCAAGATTCCGCCTCCTAGCTTTCTAGACAATACCCGAATAGTGTAGCATATAGCTAACAGGAAGGACAGGAGAGGATATAGATGCTTGAACAGGTCGTCTTTACGATTATTCTTGCGTATTTATTGATCGTACAACTATTCAACGCCCGGCTCGTGAAGCCGATGATCGAGGCGCTCGGGAGAACCCGTGTCTATGAAGAGACGATCAAGTCGGCATGGGGGCTGAGCCTGCTCTTACTAGCGCTCGTCTTCTTGTTCCAAGTCCCGCCGGAAGCGGTCGGTCTCGGGTTCGCGCCGCCGGATGGGGACGGGCGCGCCTGGCAGTATTTCTTCTTTTCGACCATAGTCATCTCAGGTCTCATCGCGTTCTATTTACTCGTCAAGACGTCGGCCGCGTTACGGACAAAGCTTCGGCCGTTTTACGGGCTTGAGATTGAACGGTTGCTCCTTCCGCGCACGACCGACGAAGCGAGGGCGTGGGGCGCAGTATCGTTCACGGCCGGGGCGACCGAAGAGTTCATATTCCGTGGCGTCCTCTTGTATACGATTTCTTTATACACGGACGTCCCGGACGCGACGCTCGCCATCATCGGGGGCGGGCTGTTCGGTCTGGCCCATGCGTACCAGGGTCCGAAAGGGGTTGTCACGACGGGCCTTGTCGGTTTCCTGTTCGGTTATTTATATTTGGCGATGGGAATATTGTGGCCGTTGATCATCATCCATACGTTGCTCGACTTGATCGCCGGGCCGATTCACGTCACCGACGCAAAAACTGACTGACAGCGTTCTCGTAGGCAGGTTGGTCTTTTAAGATACAATTCGTATGCTCGGCGCCGTGAATGAGTGCGAGCGCGTTCTGGCGGTTGAGTGCGTTCATCTCGACGGACATCCAGGTCGGGACAAAGTCGTCTTTCGTGCCATGGATGAACAACACTGGTGCAGTGATTGATGCGAGCGCTACTTTCGGTCGGACTTGCCGCATCGTGAACCGGGCCCGACTCCACAAGAAGTAATTGATGCCTGGCAACAACAAGTCACCCGGTAAGCGATGTAGCACGTTCAATTGGTGACGCATGAGTTGCCTCAAGTCATCAAACGGGCACTCGGCGATCAAAAAATCCACATCAGTGAGCGGTCCGGCCTGAAGAATCGTCGCGGCGCCCATCGATACGCCGTGAAGCCCGACTTGATCGACCGTCTCATGGTCACGTAACCACTCGACCCAGTCGACGATGTCATGTTTCTCGTGGTATCCGTACGAGGCGTACACCCCTTCCGACTCTCCGTGTGAGCGCAAGTCGACCGCAAGCAAGTTATAGCCGAGCCGGTGGAACATCGCCAAGTGCGGTGCCATAAAGCTGTGTGAGGCCGTATAACCGTGGACGAAAACAATCCATTTTTTATGATTGTTGTTCCGATAGACCCGTCCATACAGACGGTAGCCGTCACGAGAACGGAGGGAGACGTGCTCGAACGGCACGTCGTGATAAAAGGATTGATCTTCTTTCGTATAGGGTGCTAAGAGCATCTCGGGCGTCTTACGTTTTCCACGAGTCATCCGCTTGAACGCGTAATAACTGACGGCGTAATAGCCGGTGAACAAAGTCGCGAGACCGTACTTCCATTTTTTCTGCATATAAAACCGCTCCCTTCTTCATTATTGTACCCGAAACGAATCGTTTCGTTCACGTTCGAGTTACTAATGTCCGAGCATATGTGACCGAATTGTCTATAGAAGTGTGAACAAGGGTATTTGCCCCGTGAGTCGTTTGACATTATGCTGACGGCAGAAATGAAGGAGGCGGATGAACGTGACGCGTAAAGCGATGTATCGGATGATTCAAGCTTGTTTAATGGGGCGGACGGATTACGTGACCGAAGAGGGGATCAGCATCTATCACCGGGGGACGCACGAGACCACACATTTGTCGCCTGTACTCGATGCGTTGATCGAATGTTACTTGACCGGGACAACTCGCAGCATTCATCTGTCGCTACATACGCTCGCGGTAACCGCGGGCGTCAAACCAGATGAGGCGATGCGGGCGCTTCTGGCGTTATCCGACGTCTTCCTCGTCTCACATCATATCGAAGAGAGGCTCCTGAAGATTCGACGGATTGACATCGATGTGATGCGTACGTTATCCGTTCACATCACGTTCAGCGCCTGGTTGTCCTATCATCTCGATCTCATCCGTCATCCGGAAAGGCATCGGGTCGGTTGATGAAAACTTCAACACGCTGTCATCGATACTGAAAGAAGAGGAGCGTCATCCCTTCCGGGTCGGCGCTCCTCTTCTCATAATCAGTTAAAGTTCTTCGGTCTCCCCGATCAGAAGCGGGGTGTCCCCATGCTAGCGCCCCCGATTAAGCCGGTAGTGTGCGCGCATGTTAGAGCGTTTCGAGCTGACCGTCTCGTAGACGGAGCACCCGGTCGCACACATCAAGCATGCGCTCATCGTGGGTGATGACGATCACTCGCTTGTTCCGCTTATGCGCCGCTTCGGCGAGCCGCTCCATAACGAGGCGGCCGTTCGTATAATCGAGACTTGCTGTCGGTTCATCAGCCAACAGGAGCTTTGGGTCGTTGATGAGCGCGCGGGCCACAGCGACCCGTTGCCGTTCGCCGCCTGAGAGACGACTCGGCAACTCGTTCAATCGATGGCCGAGTCCGAAATCTGTCAACAGCTGTTTCGCGTCGCCGTCTGTGTCACTTTCCGCCTGAATGAGTGCAAGTTGTTCAATGACCGTCAAATACGGGATGAGGTGGGCGTCTTGAAAGACGAACCCGATCTCATTGAGGCGTAACTTCCGTCTCGCTTCTTCGTTGAGTGTAAATACATCGACCGTATCGAGATAGAGTGTTCCGGCATCCGGCTGTTTCAATAGCCCGAGAATTTGCAGGAGCGTACTCTTCCCGCTACCGCTCGGTCCGACGATCCCGATGCACTCACCAGGAGAGACGGTCAAGTCGATCCCAGACAAAATCGGTTGTTCATATGCGTGGTAAATGCCAGTCAGTTTCATGTCATTCGACCTCCTAAGGCGTCAGCTGCGTCGAGCCGGCGTAGTGTTTGTAGTGGCAAGATCGTCCCAAGGAGCGAGATGAGGACGAAGAGTGCGCTAAAGAGCATCACGTTCGCAAGCTCAAATTGAAATGGAATCGCTTCTGGGACGATACGTGTCGACAGCCATGTGATCAGTGACGCGACGCCGCTCGCGAAGACGACGGTGACGAACACTTGGCTGACGAGCGCTGTGCCGATCGAACGTGTCCGAATGCCGATTGCTTTTAAAATCCCGAGCTCTGGCAACTTTTGTAGCGTCACCATATAGAAGAATGCTGTCAAGATGAATGCGCCGATTACTAATAGAAAACCGCGCATCATATCGAACGTGCCTTGTTCGGCCGAATAGCCAGGAACGGACTCGATGATTTCTTGTTTCGTGTACGCGGAGAGGGACGTGTCGCCTTCTCCAAGTAAAGCAGACACGTAAGTCGGACCACCGGCCGCCTGTTGATAGGCGGCCCATGTCTCCATCGTCGTCCAGACGACCGGGGCGTGGCTGAACCGTCCATCCGTCACGCCGGCGATTGTGAAGCGATACCCACTCGTGAAATCTTCGACCGTATCTCCAACGACAAATGTCTCAAGAAAACTCGGGTCGACGAGCACTTCCCCGACGGCGAGGTCGAGTGACGGTCCAATCGACGAATTGGCCGGCAAGGCGAAAACGGTCGCATCGACTTTCGTCTCGTTCACGAACGTGAGCGGTTTGACTGCAAGGGGTGTCAAACTGTCCGTTGGCGCTTGTTCGATGAACGATCGCGTCAATTGACCTTCCGCGTCAGCGGACAAGTGAAACGTGTCTGTATCAAGTTCACGTACGGTCGCACCGTTATCATAAGCGAGCCCATCGGCGAGTCCGGTGATCAGCGTCGTCAACAAGACGATGAGCAGCGTGATCACAAAAATGAGCGAGAACCTCCGTTTTTGACGCCACATTTCTTTCAGTCCTAACTCCATAAAAAAACCTCCTTCATGTCGATGAAGGAAGCATAGCTGACGAACATGAACGGAATATGAACAAACCTAGAAGCGAACGATAAAGACGCTGCCACGCCCGAGCTCTGAAGTGACGAGGAGCTCCCCGCCGTGCAAGCGGACGATGTCATTCGAGATCGCGAGCCCGAGTCCGGTGCCGCGACTCGTCCGTGACAGATCGGCTTTATAGAAGCGTTCGAACAAGCGAGCCTTTGTCACATCGTCCATGCCGACACCTTCGTCTTGAATCGAGACGGTCGGACGTATCTCCTTATAGGCCCGAATCGTGATCATCCCGCCCTCATGTGAGGCATGAATCGCATTGGACAACAAGTTGGACCAAACTTGCGACAACAAGACGGGGTCGCCCGTGACGACGAGCGACGCATCGAGATCCGTCGTGACAGCGACTCCTTTTTGATCGAGTTCGAACGCGTGCATGCGAATCACGTCTTCGATGGAGCGGCCAATCGCGACCTCGGTCTGGAGAGACACGTTGGCCTCATCTAGACGGGCGAGCATCAACAGCTGTTTGGTCAACCCTGACAGACGTTCCGTCTCATTCCGGATGATCGTCGCATATTCTTTCGCCTCGCCTGTCGACTGATCGGCCAGAATACTCGCGTAGCCCGAGAGCGAAGTGAGCGGTGATTGGAATTCGTGCGATACGTTCGAGACGAACCGTCGCCGTTCACCTTCTGACTTTTCGAGTGAATCGACCATGAGGGCGAAACGACGTGCGAGCGTACCGATCTCATCATGACGATTGAGCGGGAGCGAACTCGGGCGCTCTCCGGAGGCGACAGAGCTCGTCGCAGCCGTGAGGATTTTAAGCGGCCGGACGAGCAGCGTGGTCGCCAAGGCGATCAAAATGAAAGCCGAAGCGGTCAGAACGGCGAAAAATAGTCCGACGAACAGATGAAGCTCACGAATTTGGGCACTCAAGTCCGGACGCAGGAAGACGGCATCATCCCCGTCAGCCCCTGCGACGTTGAAGCCGTACGTATTGATCACCTCGTTATCGAACAGACCGAGCAAAAACAAGTGGAACGGGTAATCGCGCATCCCTTCATAGGCGATGCCCGAGCGGACCGCATCGATCGTTTCGTCATCGATCGTCTCGTCCCGGAACGCTCCACCGTAACGCATGATGCGATCGTCAGGTTTGACGACGAACAGTTGGTAGCCGCTTTGAGCGAGCAACGAATAAAATGCGGTCTCGTCCTGATCGGTATGATTGTCAAAGTAGCCGCGCGCGGAACTTGCCATCTGTTCAGTCTTCGCACTATACGATGGCTGCCACCACGTGTAGTAGGCGACGTTACTGACGAGCAGGGCGATGGCACCCGACAAGAGTAAAATCATGAACACGGTCACGACGATTCTCGAATAGAGCGATCTCATGGCCTCACCTCGAGCGTGTAGCCGATGCCCCGGACAGTTCGGATTATGACCGTCTCATCGGGGAGGCGGCTGCGGAGCCGTTTGATGTGGACATCGATCGTCCGGTCGTCACCGTCAAACTCTAACCCCCATACGTTCTCGATCAGCTCGTCGCGACTGAACACGCGTCCCGGAAAGGCCGCGAGCTGATACAATAGCTCAAATTCACGTTTTGGCAGGTGAATCGTCTCTTGATTGAAGGTGAGGCGATATTCCCGGAGATTTAACGTGAGCGGCCCGGCCTTGATCAATGAGGCGGCGACTTTTTCATACCGTTTGGCCACGGCTTGAAGCCGGAATAATAGTTCTTCCGGAATGAACGGTTTTGTCATGTAGTCATCGGCGCCATGCTCGAACCCGCTCCGTTTGTCTTCCCATTCCCCGAGCGCCGTCAGCAAAATGACGGGGATGTCCACGAGTTCCTTCAAACGATGACACAACTGTCGCCCGTCCATCCCGGGCAACATGATGTCAATGACAGCGGCGTCGGCCGGGTTCGATAAAAATAATTGCTCAGCCACGTGTCCGTCCATGGCGACCGACACGTGATGCCCGGCCTGCCGCAGCGTCCCCTCAATGAGGCGCAAGATGGCCGGGTCGTCTTCTACGATCAATACGTGCATATCCCTCTTCCTTTCCATATGGCGACCACGGTGAAAACAGGTGGCCTCGGGTAATCCGAAGCCACCTGTCCAAATACGGTCACGTCGCTTTCGTCAATTCGGCGTGAAGTGATCGCAGCGCCCGTAAAAAGGCGTCTTTAAAGTATTTGTCTTCTTTGACTTCGAGAGTCTCGACGGCGGCCGCGTCACCAGCGCTTGCTTTGACGAGCAAGTTGACGACCGTATTCCAGCGTTTCACATGTTCCGGTCGAGGATGGTTCAACGCTTGGGTCAGTGTGAACCAATACGGCTGGTCGCGTCGTTGTAGCGTGGCGATCATTTGTTTGGCCGTCTTCGCTTCGTCTTCGGTCGGCAGGGTCGCCGTATCAAACCAGCCGAGCAGTCCCGCGCTCATCGCCTCGAACTGGACCGACATGTCGGCGTCAATCGGTTCGCGCCCGAACTCGGAAATATTGACGAAAACGAGCCGGTCTTTGCGGTCGAGATGAGTGATCCAGCCTTTGACGGATTTAAGTTTGTCTTTTTCTTTCGACTGGGCTTTGATCGTGTACCCGTTCAATTTACCGATATAGATGCGGAATTGCCCGCGGTCGAGTTGTTTGTCGACCTTGAATTCGACATCTTGTCCGATCGTGAACGGCGAGTTTTGCTTGTTTAACGTCTCACCTTTCTTCAATTCCGGACGTCTGACGATGTAACGGAGCGCTTCCTGCTCGGTCCGGTCGTCGAGCGTCCATAGGTTATGAGGCGTAACATTTTTAAAGCGATGGCGGCGTACGAAAATGTACTGGTCGAGCGCCTCGACGGCGTCCGCGGCAGGACGTTTTCCGGACAAGTAGTCGTCTGCGATGTCGCGAAGCGTCAGCGACTCGAGTCGGTCGATATGTCCGGCGTACGGGACGCTACCGACGACAAACAGGGCGGTAGCGATCAATTCGCTTTCACGAGGGGTCAAAGGGCGTTTGGCCATGGTGCACTTCCTCTCTTGATTCATATCTTTAGTATAACAAAAACAGATTTCATCATGTTGTGCGAATCGAGCCGTTGGAAAATTTGTACAGGTATACAGGATTTCGGCATTTTATTCCGAATAGTTGTTAACATAGACGGATCAGTGGAGATTGAGATGAGGTGAAGAGATGAAGCTGTCGATTGAGTCTGGGGATTATGTCGTGTTGATCGAGATCAATAAAGAAGTGTTGAAATGTACGTCGCTTGAACAAGCCGATTATGTGGACCGGGATCGCTATGAATTGGTCGGGCGGATGAGTGAAAGGCTCCCGGCTGAAGTGATCGTCCCTTCGATCATCGACTATATCCGCTTTGGAAGTGGCTATATCGGTGACAATATCGTCTGGAATAAAGAGACGGAGTCATTCTTCTGTCAACAGTTTGAAACGATTGACGGTTCGCCGCTCGGTGAAGATTTAGATGGTTTTACACCGGACCCTTACCGGACGGAGTTGGCCCGGTATTATACGTACTTGACGATCGGTAAAATTATCGATTTTGAGATGGAACATCCTGATGAGCTGGACTACTGGTAAACCGTCAGAAAAATGTCACAACCTTTTTTTTAGAAAAAAGGGAAATCCGTCGTGAAATTTGAGATAATGGGTAAATCTTAGGAAGTTTGGAATGGAGCGTAAGGCGATGAAAAAAATTCTTCTACTGACGGCTTTGACGTTACTCGTGCCTTCGACTGCCGGGGCGTCTAAGCCGGTGTTGTTAGAGAAGCATGGGTACGTTGTGACAGAGCCGCGGGTCGGGAACCAATATTACATCAAGCAGACCGGTACCGATTTAGCGTGGAACACGACCCGTGGGGCGTCAGACATTGTCGTCGCCTTGATCGATTCATCTGCAGACCGGAGCCATAAAGAGCTCTATAACGTACCACGAGTCGTCAATTCGATTAAAGGGCCATACAGTGTCGACTACCACGGCACGCACACGGCCGGAATCATGTCGGGGCTGCACAATAAATTTGGGATGGCCGGTCTCGCACCGAACGTCCGCTATCATTTCTATAACGTCTTCTACGGGAAGAACTCAGAGTTCACGGATTCGTGGACGGTCGCCAAAGCCGTCGACACGGCCGTTGCCAAAGGTGCGAACATCATCAATTTGTCACTCGGGGGACAGGATTATGATAAAGTGCTCGCCGACTCGATCCGCCGGGCCCGGGCGAAAGGTGTCGTCATCGTCGCCTCGTCTGGAAATGACGGCGCGAAGACTTCTTTCCCCGCCAATATGAAAGAAGTCATCGCCGTCGGAGCGGTCGATGCGAATCGCCGTGTCGCCTCGTTCAGCAACATGGATAGCCAAGTGAAAATCGTCGCACCGGGCGTGAACATTTTATCGCTCGGCGTCAAGAACAGTTTTATCTACATGGATGGGACATCGATGGCGGCGCCGATGGTCTCGTCTGGGCTTGCGCTCGTCAAGTCGGTCAATCCGTTTTTGACACCGGCTGAGATCGAGGGACTGCTTCAAAAAATGCCTCGCGTCAGCGGGAAGACGTACACCGAACTGAATACGAAGCGGTTGCTTGACGCGACGCCGCGTCCGATCACGATCACGTCACCAGCGACGTTGCGGAATCGTTATGTGACGGAGGCGAAGTTGGCGCTTTCGAACAAACCGAACTTGAAGACGTCTTATTATCTCTATCAGGGAACGCGCAAAGTGAAGACGCTGACCGCAAAAAATCCGGCGTTTACCATGTTCGCCGGTGGGGACTGGCTCCCGAGCGGGCAGTACCGTCTGACCGCGGTCGTGACGGACGGGAAATTTAAACGTTCGACGAGCCGTTCGTTCAAGTATGTGAACCCGGTCAAACCGTCCGTGGCGATCAAAGTGGCTGATGCGCAGACGTTCGAACTGACGACGACGCGCAAAGGGACCGTCACCGTGCTCGATAAAGACAATCAAGTCGTCTATGAGGCACTGCATGTACCAGGAACGTTTCCGGTTCGTAAAAGTACCACTGAAGGCCTTACCGTCCTCTTGAAACCGACCGACATCTCGGAAAAAGTCGTCTCGACGAAGTATGCCCCGGCATTACCTGTCGTCGAAGAAACAACAGACACGACGGAAGCAACATAAAAAAAACGCCG
>NZ_LYTG01000008.1:0-20643 GCF_001816105.1 Exiguobacterium sp. SH31 | reverse complement strand
GGCGTTTTTAATTCGTTAATCGATTGTGATAGCTTCACCGCTCCAGCGGATATTCGCTTCTAAGACGTTGCCGTTGTCGTCGATGTGTTCAAAACTTAGCTTCCCGTCGATGATGATTTCACATAGACCGACGCGAACGGCGTCGCTCCAAACGCGTCGCGTCTGTTTCGACGCGTCGAATAAAGGAATCGATTCAGGAAAACGTTCCTGTAAATGGGCCAAGTTATGGTGATCGAAGTGATAAGCGCGTTTAGACAATTCATTCGGTCCTTTAATGTCAAACGGCTCAAATCCTCGGACGAGTCGATTTTTACGGTAGAAGGCGAATACGCCGTTGTTCGGGTGGAGCGCTTTAATGTCATCGATCTCGATCACATAGGTCAGTCGTTGGATCCAACCTTTCTTTGCATCTTGACGCATCAAAATCCCTCCTTGTTCAATGGAACACGCCTTATTTTAGCGCTGACGCCAATGAAAATCAAGTTCGGCTTCTTAGTTGTCATCTTTGGCAATATCCGCTACAATGAATAAAGTGACTATGAGGTCTGGACAATCGCGGGACGCAAGTCTTGAGGAAAGTCCATGCTCGCACAGCCTGTGATGGCTGTAGTGATCGTGCTACACGAAAAGATAAGTGTAGGCAACGCAAGTTGACGGCAGAAGAAGCACCTAAGTCCTCGGATACGGTGCAAGCTTCTTGAAAGTGCCACAGTGACGGAGTCTGTTCGGAAACGTTCAGAGTGGAACGAGGTAAACCCCACGAGCGAGAAACCCAAACTATGGTAGGGGAACTTCCTGACTGGAATCGAACGGGACGGAAGGCGCCAAGCGGCGCAGATAGATGATTGTCACTCCATCGTGCCAGGGAAACCGCTACGAGCACCGGAGTACAGAACATGGCTTACAGGGCAGCATAGTCTCAACTTACATTGACAAGGAGTTCAAGCAATCTTACTTGAGCTCCTTTTTACTTGACCATTTTACGCTTAACAATTACGAATTAGGAAAGCAGGGATCATATGGCAAAACGAAAACTGATCGCAACTGCAGCGATGGGCATCGAGGCGCTCGTCGCTAAAGAAGTACGTGACCTCGGTTACACGTGTGAAATCGAGAATGGACGCGTCTACATCGACGCCGAGATGGAGGATATTCCCCGTTTGAACATTTGGCTCAGAACGGCGGACCGCGTCAAACTTGTCGTCGCCGAGTTCAAGGCGACGACGTTCACGGAACTATTCGACGGTGTCGTCGACTTGCCTTGGACGGAGCTGATGCCGTGGGACGCCCGTTTCACCGTCGACGGACGTTCGGTCAAGTCGCAACTGTTCTCGATCCGCGACTGCCAAAAAATCACCGAGAAAGCGATCGTCGATGCGATGCAACGCGGCTACAACAAACCGGATGAATGGCTTCCGAAGACGGGTGCGATCTATCCAATTGAAGTCGCGCTCCTGAAAGACGTGGCGACGATCACGATCGACACGTCGGGTGACGCGCTCCACCGTCGCGGCTACCGTGAGTTGCATTCGCAGGCACCGCTCAAAGAAACGATGGCCGCAGCGATGATCAAGCTGACGAACTGGAAGCCGGACATGCCGTTCTATGATGTGTTCACAGGCTCTGGGACGCTCGCGATCGAGGCCGCGCTCATCGGTCGCAATATCGCACCGGGATTAAACCGTGAATTCTGTTCGCAAGATTGGCCATGTGTACCGAAGAAATCTTGGTACGAGGCAATCAATGAAGCGAACGAAAAAGCCGAGTGGCACAAGCCACTCAAGATTTACGGCATCGACCTCGACCCGCGCATGGTCAAACTCGCCAAAGACAACGCCGACCTCGCCGACGTCCGTGACGCGATCACGTTCGTCCACACCGATGCGGCGGCGCTCAAGCCGACCGAGGATTACGGGATCATCATCGGCAACCCGCCTTACGGTGAGCGGTTGCAGACGGAAGACGAGATCATCGAACTGTACGAGCGGATCGGGCAGCAATATGCCAAATATCCGGGCTATAGCGTCTATATGTTGACGAGTTACGAGGACTTCGAGAAAGCCTACGGCCGCCCGGCGACGAAGCGTCGTAAGCTGTATAACGGGAATATCGAGACGCAGTACTATCAATTCTTCGGCAAACGTCCGCCGAGACGTGCTGTCGAGCCGACTTCAGAAGGTAAGTAAGTCGTCATTGCACATGAATTGCACAATTTTTATTTTCTGTCATAGACACACGAAAACCGCTCTCTAGAGCGGTTTTTAGCTTGTTGACCAACATGATTGATATCGCTCGTCCTTCCGGCGCCCACGCTTTCCTGCAGGAGTCGGGGCGCCAGCGGACGAGCAACGCAAACGGTCGCCATCTGGCGGCCGTTTGTCTTTTTCTGAGGCCTAGACGGGCGAAGAAGAAGCTCTGAATATGTTCTTCGCCGCCTGAGCCCATCCGGCCAATACTTATACCGTCTCCGTTACTTTTAGTGAGAGGCTGCAGCTTCGCTTTCGGACAAAATCTGTAGCGTTCGATTATACTCTTCAGCCTGCGCGAGCATAGTGATCTCAAGCGTCTGGTCGAATTCCTGCTTGATGACGTTTGCGACCTCATCGATGTTGACCTTGAAGAACTCCTTCCGGAAGTTCACTTGGTTCACGCGCCGGTCGGCGAACCGTTTGTGGAGTTTGTTCTCGAGATTTGGAGCATCCTCCGAGAAAATCATGGCATGGATGTCGAACGTGAACGGAACTGAGGCACTCCCGAGCTCACGGATCCGATCGAGCGGCTCAAGACGACGTGTCATGCCGATCTTGTAGACATGCTCCCCGAATGATCCGATGTTTGAGATGACATAGACGTAACCGGCCCGCGTATTGCGCTCGCGATTCTCGATATCACCTTTAATCTCCTCGACTTCTTTTAGCTTGGCCTCGAGCTCGGCAATCTTCTCTTCGAGAGCCGTGCGCTCAGATTCGTTCGCATTCTCAATCTTGGTGCGTGCTGCGAGTAGGGCTGCCTTGAAGTGGTTCTCTTCTTTCTCGACTTTCTTACGAGCCTCCTCGATTTCTTTCAAGACACGAGCTTCTTCTCGCATCTGCTCTTTGATGGCCTGCTGCTCTTCCTTCTCTTCTTGCTTCTTCACGCGGTACCTATGCATGATTTGAAGTTCTTGAAGTTTCAGTCTGAGATATTCGTCCGTCATGAATACAGACTGCATGTCGGTCAACGAGTTCAATTGTTTGAAGCTCTTCGCGATCCTGTCAATCGACCGGTCGTGGTTCGTATGCTTCACGCCGGCGATGATGACGTCGCATTCGTTGTTGAATGCTCGTAAAATCAACTTGATCGTGTCATTCACGAACTCTTTACCTTTCTTCTTGTCCCCGTCGACTGTATATCCGGATGGATGTGTCGTGGCACGTTTTTCCTTAATCAATACCTTTTGTTTCGAGCGTACCGCGTCTAGCTTCGCCTTTAACATCTCGGAAGTATCTTCATCAGTCAGGTAACGAGGTGGTGAGAATAAGCCATGTTCGAGTGCAGACAAGCGGCCTTCATACTCGTTGATGCTTAGTCCGAGCTGGTCACGTGTCCGTTTGAGTGTCTCAATTTCTTTTTCAATAGAAGAGCGCTCTTTCTCGATACTTTTTTTGAACTTGTCTAATTCGTCGCGCAGTTCAGTTTGTTTGATTTCATTATGCTTTTCTATGGTTTCGATTTCTCTTTTGAGATCGATGTATCGAACCTCTTCCTTTGTCAATTCAATTCGTTCAATCTCTTTCGTCAAACGCTCGACTTCCTCTCGGTTCTGCCGAGCGTTAATGATATCTTTCCACCAACCCATTCATTCCATCTCCTCTCAAATAAATTAAAATAGTATACGAAGTCACAAATTCTCATCTCTCATGTCCCATGTACGCTATCGAGTTTGACCTCAAGCAGAGACATGAACTTTTCAATGTTGTTCGAACCTATGCGTATTACTTTTATGTAACTATCTGCTGATTGTATCATGTAAGATTATTCCATTCCTTGATTTACAAATGAAAACCATTCGACAAAATAATATTACTTTGGGAAATATGTCAGTCGTTCAATATCAAATTTAAAACTACATACGAATATCGTTTTAACAAAAAGAAACGCTCTTCCTTTAACTAGAAAGAGCGTCGTCACGTATACTCTGAAATCGGCGTTAAAAAAGTTGACTCACGCGGGGAGGTTACGTGTTATTCTCCGACCATTCCATCCCCGTCATTATCCCGCATATGCGGGTAGAGCCAGTGGTCGCTCGTGATCGGCATGCTGAAGCCCGCATCTTTCGCTTCCTGGATCGTCACTTGCCCGTTCCCGTTTGCATCGACGCTTGATACGTCGCCAGCAGGCTCTGCAGCAGGAGCGGGAGCAGCCTCCGGTTCTGGTTCACTTTCGGTCAGACCGAGGCCGGCATTGACCTCGTCTGGGTTCACGTTGTCGAACGTGTCAACGATGACATTGCCTTTCAACGTGTACGTGTATTGATAGCTCGATGGGATTTGCGTCTCGGTATCCGGATACGTGATGCGGGCCTCGAAATCGGTCGCTCCGCCTGCACTACGGATCACGCTTTCCATGTAAGCCTGATCCCCGTGGCGATTGAGCGTGCTGTCTTGCGGGGTGATATTAAAGGCGTTAGAGACGCCCCCGAGCGAATCGGCGATGACATGTCCTTCATCTAGCGTGCTATGTTCGACGCCTGGGACTTTCGCCTCGTCCCAGTAGTAGCGTCCTGACGAGTTGACGTCCTCGTTCTCATCATCTTGTAGAATGATCTCGTCAGCTGTCACTTTCACGAGTTGCCCATGATCGTTCGTGAACGCCCAATACTCACGGTCTCCGAAACCGACGTCGACGACAACATTCGCCTCGCGATGTCCGGACAGATCACCACCGTCGACTTCGACACGTTCATAACCAGAGAAGCGATCGCTAGTCGGTTGTTGTTCCTCCGCTTCCGTCTCGACAGCGGATTCTTCTTGTGAATCGACCACTTCGACAGATTCCTCTGTTGAATCGGGTACATCGGACGATTCCTCTTGCGAATCGGTCACTTCAGTCGTATCATCGATAGGGGATGACACTTCTTCGGTGCTACATCCGGCCAGTAGAAACATCGCCAGAGGTAAGGCTAAATAAGTAAATCGTGCTTTCATTTAAAAACTCCTTTAATCACTTGGTACATACTTGTTCATTCTAGGAATCTTTGAATGATTATACAAGGCTTATGATTGGAAATTGTAGGATTTCTGAATATATATAACTTGAACGATTTGACTTGATCTGCTTGAAGCGTTTCAATCGTTCAGTTACAGGTTATACATACGTATACATAGTGGAGAGGAGACGTGCCATGCAGTCGTACACCATCGAATATGCGTTTCAAGACAAGGAGCAGACGACACGAACGTGTGAAGTCGAGCTTGATCGAACGCCGGACTTGAACGATAACGAGCAACTCGCTGATCTTTATCAAATCGTATCGGATGCGATTCGTAAGCCGATCACGAGTTTTGAAATTTTAGCGGTCTATTAAATGAACCATCGACCCCGGGCCGACGCTTTGGGGTTTTGTTCAGTCAATCGAAAGAGGAGTGATGTTGAAATGAAATTAGTCGTTGTTGGTTTAGGTGATGTTGCCAAGAAAGCGTACTTACCGGTCTATGCCGGGTTAGACGGGGTGGACGTTTACCTTGTCTCGCGGGATCAGGGGAAAGCGGAACAACTCGTCTGTCAATATCGATTCAGCGGTCACTTCAGAACGCTTGAGGACGTCCCGCTCGGTGAGATGGATGCGGTGTTGATCCATTCGACGACGTCAGCGCATGCCGGACAAGCCGAGTACGTCCTCCGTCAAGGTGTCCACGTCTTCATTGATAAACCGGTCACGTTCACGCTCGAGGAGACCGAACGTCTCGTCCGGCTCGCAAACGAGCACGAGGTCGAACTCGTCACCGGCTTCAACCGTCGTTTTGCGACGGCGACGGCGGCGCTCAAAGAAGTCGAGAACCCGAACCTCGTCTTGATCCAAAAGAATCGTACATATCAACCGGCGACGCTGCGTGAGTTCATCATCGAGGACTTCGTCCACGTCGTCGACACGCTCCGTTACTTGACCGGTCTCAATCCGGTCGAGGACTTGTCTGTTCGGACGCGTTATGAAGGGGATACGCTCAAGCAGCTCCAAATCAATTTCACGGCCGGCGGCGTCGAGGCGGTCGGCATCATGAACCGGGACAACGGCTGCACCGAAGAAGTGATGGAAGTGATGTCACCTGGTCTAAAACGCGTCTCTCGAGACGTCGAGCGCGTCTACGACTTTATGCCCGACGGCATGCTCGAGCGCGCCTTGAGCCCGTGGGAGTCGAATTTGACACGGCGCGGCTTTACGACGATGATCGACGCGTTTCTCAAACTGTTGAACGGGGAGCCGAACGGTTGTGTTCGCGCCGAGGACAGCTTGACGACCCATGCCCTTTGTGAACAAATACTGGACGCGGCAACACGGTGACGGAATCGTTTTTGGCGGGGCTAGACCGGGTAAGAACTCCATAAAAGGAGGGGATGCGCAGTGGATGTCCGCGAATTGGTCATGCAAGCGAACGACCTGTTATGGACGTACGTTCTTATTTTTGTATTGATTGCCGGTGGGATTTTCTTCACGATCCGGATGGGATTCGTGCAGTTTAGAATGTTGCCGGAAATGTTCAAGTTATTGTTTGTCAAAGGAATCAAACACGAGAAAGGGCAAGTGTCTTCGTTCCAGGCGTTCGCCATCGGGACGGCGGCACGGGTCGGTACCGGGAATATCGCCGGCGTCTCGACCGCGATCGCGCTCGGGGGACCTGGGGCCGTGTTTTGGATGTGGCTCATCGCCTTGATCGGCTCGGCCTCGGCTTTCGTTGAGAGCACGCTCGCCCAAGTGTACAAAGTGCATGACGGCAAGGCGTGGCGCGGCGGACCGGCCTATTACATCGAGCGGGCGCTCGGTCAACGTTGGCTCGGGATCGTCTTTGCGATTCTCATCACGTTCGCGTTTGGCTTTGCCTTTAACTCCGTGCAGGCGAACACGATCGCGCTTTCTGTCAATAACGTCTTCGCCATCGATACGGTCTGGGTTGGTGTTATCTTGGCCGTTGCGACGGGGATCGTCATCTTCGGCGGGATCCGGTCGATCTCGACGTTGTCCGGGATCATCGTCCCGATCATGGCGGGTGGATATATCTTGCTAGCGCTCTGGGTCGTGCTGACGAATCTCGACGTCGTTCCGGCCGTGTTCTCGGCCATCTTCTCAGAAGGTGTGCTCGGATTCCAAGAATTGTTCGGCGGGGCCGTCGGAGCGATGGTGCTTCAAGGCATACGGCGCGGCTTGTTCTCGAACGAGGCGGGGATGGGGTCGGCGCCGAACGCCGCCGCGACCGCCGAGGTCAGCCACCCGGTGAAGCAAGGGTTGATCCAATCGCTCAGTGTCTTCGTCGATACGCTGTTCATCTGTACGGCGACCGCGATGATCGTCTTGATCTCCGGGGTTCCCGGTTCTGAAGACTTCCAAGGCATCGAGCTCGCGCAAGAGGCGCTACTGACGGAGATCGGACCGGTCGCGACGACGCTCATGACGATCGCCATCCTGTTGTTCGCCTTCAGCTCGATTTTAGCGAATTATTACTACGGAGAGACGAACATCGAGTTCATCTCGGAACGGAAAGTGTATATCGTCATCTATCGCATCGCCGTGCTAGGGATGATCATGTTCGGTTCGGTCCGTTCGGCCGGTCTCGTCTGGTCGATCGCCGACATCTTCATGGGGTTGA
This sequence comes from Exiguobacterium sp. SH31, assembly GCF_001816105.1. Lineage (NCBI taxonomy): Bacteria > Bacillati > Bacillota > Bacilli > Caryophanales > Exiguobacterium > Exiguobacterium sp. SH31. Next base: position 12,802 of record NZ_LYTG01000008.1, on the reverse strand, counting down.
TGGCGCTCGTCAACATGTACGCCATCTTCCGTCTCAGCAAAGTTGCGAAGTTGTTGCTCGACGATTACGTCGCCCAAAAACGGTCCGGACGGGATCCGGTGTTCTCGCGCGATGACGTCGACCTGCCGGGCAAGGAACATCTCGAGGCGTGGGAATCGAAGCAAGAACACATCAGTTAAGGACGAGGCAAGAATAGGCAACGACTGTCGTATTCTTGCCTTTCAAGCAACAATATTATTATTTCACATACCGTATTTATAAAAAAATAAATTAAGAAAAGAGTAGACAGCATGATACAGACGTTTAAAGTTTTATTCAAGCGCTTTTTTGCCGAACGTTTTTTCGACCAAGCCGCGATGTTGGCTTATTATTTCATCTTGTCGACGTTTCCGTTCTTACTGTTCGTCCTCGGCATTGTTGGATGGCTCCCGTTCACGAGCGGTGACGTCATCTCGGCGCTATCCCTAGTCATGCCGGAAGCGAGCTATCGACTGCTAGAAGGGAACATCGAGGCGATATTTGACGACTCGAGGCTACGTCTGGCGTCGCTCAGCATTTTGCCGGCGCTATGGATTTCGTCGATGGCGGTCCAGTCGCTCGTCCGGTCATTGAATGATGCGTATCGGCTCGTCCGTAACAAGTCGTTCTTCAGAGGGGCTCTCCAGGACATCGCCGTCACGCTTGCACTTATGTTCGTTCTGCCGTTCTCATTGGTCATCCCTGTGGCCGAGACCGCGCTGCGCGAACTGTCGACACGGATCATCTTTGTCGACGACATCGTCGCGGGATATGCACAAATATGGTTTTACTTCCGCTGGGTCGTCGGGACGCTCGTCATGTTTGGTGTCTTCCTGCTCGTCTACAAATGGCTGCCGAGCCATCGCGGGACGTTCCGTGACAGTTGGGCTGGAGCAACACTCGCTACTATCGGCATATTGACAGTTTCCAACGTCTTCAGCTACTATTCTCAATATGCCAACTACGAACAGTTTTACGGTCAGCTGGGTGCGTTTATTATCTTGTTGGTTTGGTTTTATTTGGCGGCTTCCGTCATCCTCCTTGGAGGGCTATTGAACGCGACGCTCATTGAACGAAAAGAAATTTCCGATTGACCTGCAAATGCTTGTTATCATTCAACAATTGAGGGAATGATACCGTTAAGACACATCTTTTAATCGGAGGTGGGAAACATGGATATGCAACGGCTCGTACACAATCGTCGTTTCATCGATCAAACATTGTTTTACCTCGCCTTACAATTATGGAAGTGGGTCATGTTATTACCGGTACTCTTTTATTTGGACATCTCAATGAGCACCGCTCCATTTTCGCAATACTTGATGGTCAGCATCCTGCTGTACGTCACGTTTCGTGTCATCCAATACGTGGTCGCCAGCCGGGCTTCCTTGATGGAGCTGTTAGAATTTGGCTATGCGGTCTTGTCGCTCGTGCTCGTTCTGTTTTTACTGATTGAGCTCTCCGCTTCTCCTGGTGCCATCGCTTTGATCGTCGGAGTGTTCTTGGTCCACCCGTCGTTGGCACTGCACCACTATCGTGACTTCACGGAACGGAAGTGGTTGAACAAGCAGTTCCAACTGTTCAGCCCGATGCTGCGGGAAGGTGAGATCCCCGTTCACGTGCTCGTCTTGACCGAAGATGAGATCGTGATCACGGCCGAGAGCGGTAAGGAGTTCACGTATCGACATATTTACTGGGGTGGCTTCTATTTCGAAAACGTCTCATGAAGGTGGTAAGGTGATTGAATAATATAATTGTTATCGTGTTTTGGGTTGTCACGTTCGTCGCTTTTTTTAAAGGGGCTTACGACATGTGGCGGGAGTATCGTGCCACGAAACAGAAATCGGTGCTCTACTTCCTGCTCGTCTTGATCCTCACTTGGTTTTGGTTCAATCCGTATGAATTGACCGCGCTTCATCCGTTCGTCTTAATGGCGTATTATTGGAACCGAAATCGATGGATGAGAAATGCCATGCTCGCACTCGTTCTCATCACGTTCTTCCTCCAACTTTGGGTGATGGCGGGGACGATGTACTAAAGAAGTACAACCAACAAATAAACGCTCGACCCGTGAATTGGGTCGAGCGTTTTGTATGACTTAATCTTTTCTAGCGGCAGCAAGTTCTGTTTCCATTTCACTGAACTCACGGTTGATCCGTTTTTGTTCGCGTTGGCTCGTGAACGTGCTGACGAGAACGATGGCAAGCATACTCAAGAAGAAGCCTGGCACCATCTCATAGATGACGCTCGAGAGTCCCGTGATGATCCAAAGGATGACCGTGATGGCACCGACGAGAATACCGGCGAGTGCGCCTTGGCGCGTCATCTTCGTCCAATAGAGCGACAAGAGGATCGTTGGACCGAAGGCCGAGCCGAATCCGGCCCAAGCATAACCGACGAGCGTCAAGATCGTGTTCGATGGGCTGAGCGAAATGAGTGTCGCCACGACACCGACCGTCAATACGCCGATTCGACCGGCGAGTACCATCGTTTTATCGCTTGCATCTTTGTTGAAGAACTTACGATAGAAGTCTTCAGTCAACGCCGACGACGTGACGAGCAATTGCGACGATACAGTCGACATGACGGCTGCGAGGATCGCTGCGAGCAAGAATCCGGTGATGAACGGGTGGAACAAGACGTCAGAGAAACGGATGAACACCGTCTCCGGGTCTGCTAGCGGATTGCCTTGACCACGGAAGTAGGCGATACCGACGAGGCCGGTCATGACCGCACCGATGATCGAGACGGTCATCCAGCCCATACCGATCCGACGTGCCGCTTTCAATGATTTTACATCTCTGATCGCCATAAAGCGAACGATGATGTGCGGTTGACCGAAGTAACCGAGTCCCCAAGCGAGGAGACCGATGATCCCTAGCGTTGTCGTCCCTTTAAACAAGTCGAACAGGTCGGTGTTGATCGCTGTCGCTGTGTTGACGGCGTTCGACATCCCACCGACGTCTGTCAAAGCGACGACCGGTACGAGTACGAGTGCGATGAACATGATAATTCCTTGTGCGAAGTCTGTCCAACTAACAGCAGTGAACCCACCGAAGAGCGTGTAAAGAATGACGACGCTGATCGTGGCGATGACACCAGTCTGATAGTTGATCCCGAACGAGCTTTCAAACAACTTCCCGCCGGACACAAGTCCAGCTGACGTATAGAACGTGAAGAAGATGATGATAACGGACGCTGACAGGATCCGTAGCCAGTTCGAGTGATCTCGGAACCGATTCTCTAAAAAGTCAGGAATCGTGATCGAGTCATTTGCCATCTCCGTGAAGACACGTAGACGGGGAGCGACTAACAAGTAGTTCAAGTAAGCTCCGATGACCAATCCAACGGCTAACCAAATCGCTGATAATCCTGTGGCATACATTGCCCCCGGAAGACCCATTAACATCCAACCACTCATATCCGAAGCTCCGGCTGACATGGCGGTAACACCCGGCCCCATTTTGCGGCCGCCTAACATATAATCTGATGAGTCGGTCGTTCGCTTATAAGCGACGTAACCGATCGTTAGCATCATCACGAGGTAAAGCGCGATGGATACCCATTCTTGCCATAACATTTGATTACCTCCTGTACGCTTTCAATGTTGTTCAACAGTTTTGGTTTGAAATGTGGGAAGTCTCCCATAAAGATGACGAACCCAACTGATTTTACGAACTTGTCACTAACCTTAACGGACCTTCAGAATGATTGCAAACTGTCATCTTTTCATAAAAACGGCTCTAAAGCCTATTATACCAACGGATAAACAGGCTATTTTTCACCCTAAAAGTTTAAATATTGTGACAATTAGAAATATTGAGGCAACGCCTCTGTAATCTCCTTGTAACATAAGTGACTGTTTTAAGACGAATATGCCATAAAGAAGACCTGAACCGATCAGTTCAGGTCTTCTTTATATGTAACGTTTATTCAGCCTGACGTCCGAATGCGAGTTGTTCGACGAGCCGCATCGTCGGGAACGTCTGTCCGGAACGTGCCTGCATCGTCACGAGCGCGTACTGCTTGCCTTCATGCTCCATCAAAAACACCATCGTGTAGCCCGATTCGTCGGTATAACCGGTCTTCGTCGCCTTGACGAGGTCCGAGTAGTGGATGCTGCGGCTGTTGATCGCCGACCCGAGGTGATACCACCACCGTCGCTTCATCAATCCATCTTTGTCTTCGAACTTCGCCTCGTATTCATATGTTCCGGCGATTTCGACGAGTTCGGGATACGTCCCGAACGCATAAGTGATTTTAGCCATGTCGCGTGCCGTCGTATAGTGGTCGGGGTCCGAATAGCCGTGGGCATTTTTGAAGTTCGTTCCAGTCAAGCCTAAGACGCGAGCCCGTTCATTCATCAGTTCAACGAATTCTGCCGTCGAGCCGCTCACATACTCCGCCAAGCTATTGGCGGCATCGTTGCCTGATTCGAGCAGTGTCGCGTAGAGCGCTTGGCGGACGGTCAGGCGGTCGCCGACGGCAAGATGGACGATGTGACTGTCCCAGGGGATGTCGAGCGTCGTTGCGAGAACCTCGACGACGGGGCGGTCCAGTTCGCCGGACACCGCCGCTTTCTCGTAGGCGAGCAATGCCGTCATCAGCTTGGTCGTACTGGCCGGGTATACACGTTCCTCCCCGTGTTTGTCCAACAAGACGACACCGTCCGTCAAATCAACGAACGTCATCGCCCCGACAAGAATCTGTTCCGGGTCGACGGTCAAGGTTGAACTTTCGGTCCATTCTTGCATCGGGATGTTCGGGAAAGTCGGTCCTTGTTTGACCGGCACTGTCACTGTCATCGGCGCCTTCGGACCAGGTTTCATCGGCGTTTCTTGTTTGAAGCCGATGAGTGTCGGAATGATGACGATCAAGCCGATGAGCATCAAACCGACGGTCAAGCGTCTCATTATATAGGTCTGTCTACGATGTCTACGGGTATGTTTCACTTTGCGATCGCTCCTTCATAGTTTACTTTTCTACCATAATGGATGCCGGGCAATGAAATCGTCTTCAAAATCGAGAAACAGGTCAATATTTATCGAGTGATGAAACAGAAGGGAATGGGTATACACATAAGCAGACACGTTCATTCCTAAAGGAGGTATCATCATGCATCGCTATCCATTCACGAATTCATTGTGGCGACAACACGATCGCACCCTACAGTATCCACGACTCGAGAGTTCCGTTTCTTGTGACATCGTCGTCATCGGGGCGGGGATCGCCGGACTCGTCACCGCCTATGAGCTTCAAAACCGGGGCAAGCAGGTCGTTCTGCTCGAAGCGACGGAAGTCGGCCGCGGCACGACCGGGCATACGACGGCCAAATGTTCCGTCCAGCATGGTGCCATCTATTCGAAATTGATGCAGACGTTCAATGAAGAGACGGCACGTCTTTACTATGAGTTCAACGATGAGGCGCTCGACTATTTAAAACGTCAAGTCGAAACCGGATTCGACATCGATTACGAAGTGAAAGATTCATATCTGTATACGATCGACAGTTCGAGTCAGCTCGCCTCCGAAATCGAGGCGTATCAAAAAATCGGGTTGAATGGCGGGGATGCGACGAACGAGGTCAACGCCGTCTTTCCATTCCTGTACAACAAGCAGCCGTCATCCGCGACCAAGCCCAGATTCATCCGGTGAAATATTTGAACGAACTGGCACGTCGTTTTGTCGAAGCGGGCGGAAAGCTTTATGAGAAAACACGGGCGACGGAGATCAGCCAAAGCCCGCGTCCGATCGTCACAACATCGACCGGGCGCCGTGTCCAAGCCGATCAAGTCGTGGTCGCGACGCATTATCCGTTCAACGACATCCGTGGACTATACTTCTCGAAATTTGAGGTCGAACGGTCCTACATCGTCGCTTGCGAGACGAACGATCGCGTGCCGGACGGCATGTATTTGAGCGTCGATTCGGCGAGCCGCTCGTTCCGGACGTTCGATGACGGCGATCGCTCGTACGTCCTCGTCGGAGGGGAGGGACATCTGAGCGGTCATGTGACGGAGACGCGGACGCGCTACGACCGGTTGGAGCAGTTCGCGAATGAGGCGTTCCGCGCTAAAAAATCAAGTTTCCGTTGGTCGTCCCAAGACTTGATCACGTTGGACCATCTTCCTTACGTCGGTCAAATGTTCAGTCGTGAACCGGACGTCTTCGTTGCTACCGGATTCGCCAAATGGGGGATGACGAACGGGATCGCTTCCGGGCTGTTGCTCGCCGACCTGTTGACTGGTCACAAGAACCGGTTTACCGAACTGTTGGATCCGCTCCGTTCGAAGTTCAAACCGGCGGATGTCGGTCAGTTTTTGAAGACGAATATGGACACGGCTGCCCAATTCGTCAAAGGAACGCTCGAGAAGCCGGGCTCGCTCAATGACCTCCAACTCGACGAAGGTGGGGTCGTTCACGTCGATGGCAAGAAAGTCGGCGCTTATCGGGATCTCGACAACAACTGTCATCTCGTATCGACCCGTTGCACGCACATGGGTTGCAGCGTCAATTGGAACAACGCGGAGCGGTCTTGGGACTGTCCATGCCATGGATCACGATTTGACACGCAAGGGAACGTCCTTGAAGGTCCGGCGACGAAGCCGCTCCACTACGAGCAAAAAGCGGATGTGTCGAAAGAATAGGCATTTTTCGTCACATCGATTAAAGTAGAGAGGTAAGGAAACAACTGTCATAGGGGTGGGAATCAGATGGAAATTACAAAGCAATGGCGTGAACATTTCAAACAGTTACGTGCGTTCGATGAGGCGATCTCGCTACTATATTGGGACATGCGGACACAGATGCCGGAACAGTCGGCCCCGCTTCGTGCCGAGACGATCGGTTACTTGTCGACAGAGGCGTTCAAACGTCAGACGAGCGATTCGTTCGCGGAACTGCTCGCCGAGATGACAGCGACCGAAGAGTTGACACCGACCGAGGTCCGCTCGGTCGCCGTGGCGAAGACGCAATATGAACGGAACGCCAAGATCCCTCCGGCGGAGTATCAGGCCTACGTGACACTTGTCTCTGAAGCCGAGACGGCATGGGAAAAGGCGAAAGACAAGAACGATTGGGGCACATTCGCTCCGTATTTAGAAAAAATCGTCGCGTTCCAGCGTAAGTTCGCCGATTATTTCGGATATGAGACGCATCCGTACGATGCGTTGCTCTATGATTACGAACCGGGTATGACCGTCGAACAACTCGACGAATTGTTCCAGACGTTACGGGACGAGCTCGTCCCGTTGATCCGTCAATTGAAGTCGAGCAAGCATGAACTCGACTGGTCGATGGAGGCGGCGGTGCAAGAACAGATCTGTCACGATTGGATGCGGGTCGTCGATTATGACTTGTCCCGCGGTCGTCTCGACGCGACCGTGCATCCGTTCGAGATCACGATCAACCGCCGCGACGTGCGGATCACGACGAAGTATGATGAGTCGGACTTCCGCAACGCCCTATTCGGGACGATGCACGAGGCGGGCCACGCGACGTACGAGCAACAGATCGACGAGGCGCTCGACGAGATCGGACTCGGGGGAGGGGCATCGATGGGTATCCACGAGTCACAGTCGCTCTTCTTTGAAAACTTCGTCGGGCGCAGCGAGGCGTTTTTACGTAGCGTCTATCCACGGCTACAAGAACGACATCCGGCGTTTCAAGATATCGACTTCGATACGTTCTATGCGGGCGTGAACGAGGCGAAGCCATCGCTCATCCGGATCGAGGCGGATGAACTGACGTATAGCCTCCATATCATCATCCGCTACGAGCTTGAGAAGGCACTCATCCAAGGCGATTTGACCGTCGCCGAGCTGCCGAGCGCTTGGAACGAGAAATATCGAGAGTACTTAGGCGTCGAGGTGCCGAATGATGCGAAAGGCGTATTGCAAGACGTCCATTGGGCCGGCGGGTCGTTCGGCTACTTCCCAAGCTATGCGCTCGGATTGATTTATGCGGCGCAGTTGACCGAGACGCTCAAATCGGAGCGCTCCGACTTTGAGACGTTAGTGCATGAAGGCGAGTTCGGTCCGATCAAACAGTGGCTCGAGACGAACGTCCATCGCCACGGTAAGTCGCTCACCCCGAACGAGCTGATCAAGCAAGTGACCGGAGGCGATATCTCGGTACGTCCGCTCGTCCGCTATTTGACGAAAAAATACGTCACCGGGTAAGGAGTCTTCAGATGAAGCTATTCGCGCACCGCGGGGTGATGAACCAATTCCCGGAGAACACGATGGCGGCGTTTCGCGCAGCGCTCGCCGCCCATGCCGACGGGATTGAAACGGACGTCCATTTGACGAAAGACGGTCGCCTCGTCTTGATTCACGATGAGACGATCGACCGGACGACAGACGGGTCGGGCCGTATTGCCGAGATGACGTTGTCCGAGCTCGGACGATATAACGCCGGTGTCTTATTCGACCTCGAGGAGCGCATCCCGTCACTAGACGATCTGTTAAACTTAGTAAAAGGAACGGGCGTCTGTCTCAACCTTGAAGTGAAGACCGACATCGACCGGTACGAGGGGATCGAAGACCGGCTCGTCGAGACGCTGCGAGCCCATCGATTCCCGGCCGACCGCGTCCTGTTCTCTTCCTTCAATCATGAGACGCTCTACCGGTTGAAGCGGTTAGCTCCCGAGTACGAGTTTGCCGCGCTCATCGCCCAACCGCTGTTCGACTTGGCAGGTTACTTGAACGAGCTCGGGGCGACAGGCGTGCATCCAAGTGTCCGAACGATGACCGATGACGAGATCAAGCTCATTCAACAGAACGGTGTCAAGGTCCGTCCGTACACGGTCAAGACGATCGAACAGCTGAAACGGTTCCAACGGCTCGGTGTCGATGCGGTTTTCGTCAACGATATCGAATGGGCTCGAGCACATTCAACCCCGTAACGACATGTTACGGGGTTTTTAAATTTATGGAAACGGGAAGGAAGACTATGTAAAGAAAACGGTAACAGCCAAATGTGCCGAACGGCATATTCAAAGCACACCGTCATCTTTACGCCGTCGTCCTGTTGTCTTAAGTTTAAGATGTCACCAGCTACATAGCAATCAGATGTAGCACACTATGCAGCATCGCATCAAACTTGTCGTATGCAGTCGATCGGTCAACCCAAGCAAAAAAGGAGGAAATTTCACATGAAGAAATTGATGTCTTTACTTGGTACACTTGCTCTAGCGTTCGCGTTCATCCTGCCAGTCAGTGCAGATGGACACGAGAACGCGATGGTCCGTGTGCTCCACGCTTCGCCTGACGCCCCTGCGGTGGACGTCTATGTCAACGGTGAAGTCGCAGTCGAAGGCGCAGAGTTCAAAGCGCTTACGGATTACTTGACACTACCGGCTGGTGACTACAACGTCGAAATCAAACCAGCAGGCGACACTGAGACAGTCGTCGTCGCAGCCGACCTTTCAATCGAAGCTGGTAAATTCTACACAGCGGCAGCGATTGGTCAACTTGCAAACATCGAGATCGCAGCGATGGAAGATGACGCCAACTTTGAAGAAGGCAAATCAAAAGTCCGCGTCGCTCACTTTGCACCTGACGCACCTGCAGTCGATGTAGCTCCAAAAGGTGGAGATCCACTCTTCTCAAACCTCGAGTTCAAAGCAGTCAGTGATTACGGTACACTCGATGCTGGAACGTACGATCTTGAAGTTCGCCCAGCTGGCGCGACTGACGTCGTAAAAGCACTTGATGGCGTCGCCCTCGAAGGCGGTAAAAACTATACGGCATTCGCAATCGGACTTCTTGAAGGGGAGCCTGCTTTCGAAGTACTCCTCGCAGCTGATGGTGGAGAAATGGCCGGAGCTCCTGAGACAGGTCAAGGTGGTCTCGCTCAGACAGCTTCAATGAACTGGTTGTTCGCAGCAGCAGTACTTGGTGCAGCAGCAGCTGGCTTCTACGTGTTTCGTCGTCAGAAACAAGACGCTTAAGCTACTTTTGATCGGAACGTTCTCGTTCCTCATGGTAGCACCAGTAGCGGACGCCCCGGACATGGATGCGAAACTTTCAACTGTCGGATTCGCAGACCCGCTCGTGTTGGCCGTCACTGAAATCGATCGTCAGTCCTTTCACACCGAGACGTTCGTTCCGAAACGACTGAAGATTCCGTCTATTGACGTCGATACTGTCATCCAGCCGGTCGGTAAAGACCGATACGACCGGATGGACACACCGACTGAAGCAGACGAGGTCGGCTGGTATCGTCACGGGGCGAAAGCAGGAGCGAAAGGCAACGTCGTCTTATCCGGACATTTAGATGATTTACAAGGCCCGGCCATTTTCGCTAATCTTGATCAGATACGACTTGGAGAGCAGGTGACCCTCCAGCGTAACAAGCAAGTGATCGAATATGAGGTCGTGTCAGTCGAACGGTACCGGGTCGAAGATGTTCCTCTCGCCTCGATTTTCGCGGCGACACAATCGGTTCGTCTTCAACTCATCACGTGTGCGGGTCCTTACGACCCAGAGCATGGGTATCGAGACCGGATCGTCGTCACGGCGATTGTTAAAGCATAAAATGCTCTCTGCTCGGGATGGTTGTCATCCCGAGCTTTTTAATGTTTAATAAACTGTCGGACAATTGATTGAAGAAGTTGATGGGAGACTTAACTAAGCGTGCTCAAAAGAAAACACATCGCAAATACAGGGCTATTTATTATTTTCTGGTTAATCGGTTATGAAAGCACGGGGAGCGGCAGCGGCAGTTTCTTACTTGCGATCGGCATATATTTGACTTGGCAGTTCGTGTTAGGTCGTGACTCAGTGAAAGAGAAACGGGAACTGAGTAAGAAAATGAGAGAAATGCGTCTCCATAACGAGCAAGACTTGTTTTTTGAAGAGCACCGAAGATGGAATGAAAAGATGAGGGCGCGTGAACAGGCAGCCGATCAGGCGCGGCTAGGTGAATGAATCGGATATCTAAAACAAGCAACAGGTCCCGATGATTCGGGACCTGTTGCTTGTTTTAAGTCGTATTCACTATAAAGTCTGGTTCGCCTTAGGCGTCCATGCGGTCGAGCAACTTCGAGAGAAGGACCAATTCTTCGTCCGAAAAATCGCCGAACACGTCCATCAAGTACTCGATTTTCATGTGTTCGAGCGTTTCGAACAAGACACGGCCTTCCTCTGTCGCTTGAAGTTCGACGACACGACGGTCGCGATCGCTGCGTTCGCGCGAGATCAAGCCTTTTTTCGTCAACTCATCAGCAAGGGCCGTGATCATCGAGGCCGAGAATTGAAACTCATTCGACAAAGCCGAGGCGATTTGTGGACTATTTTGACAGAGCGATCGGAGGATGAAGAATTCGTTACGCGTCAAGTATTGCGAAAACATCGAGCGGAGGTTCTTTTTCACTCCGCGGTAGTTCATGCGAATCCCACGCTCAGCGTCTGCGACGAGCTGGCGACGGGATGCCGTGTGTACAGGTGTTGTCATCCTCGAAAGTCCCTTCTATAAAAAATCATTATTTGCATATATTTCAGTACATAAAAACATTCTACAACAAAAACATGAAGTCTGTAAAGTTATGATGGGTCTTCGTGGATACGCAATTCTTGAATGATTTCGTCGTAATGCTTCAAGTCCGGATAAAACCGACGGAAGAAGAATTCAATCTGTTGATCATCGCCTTCCGCGAGCAGTTTGGCGAGAACGGCATAGACGACACCCATCCCTTGACGCGGCAGCAACGAGGACGGCAGTAGCGTCGCACATTGAACGGCTCGATTGAAGTAACGATCGAGCGTATCCCTCAAATCTTGGAACGTTCGGATCTCGGCATAATGGAACATGCGCGTCAGCTCGACGATGGTCGACAAGTCGGTCTCGAGTAGCCAGTCGCTTTGGAAGATGGCGTTATCAAGCTTCTCGACGGTGACGTCGTTGGCGATATAGTAGTTCAAGTTATCGCGGGTGATCGTGACTTTCTCCGGTGACTCGACGATCCGTTCGACCGTCTCTTGTTCGAACGTGCGCAACTGTTTGCGAATATTGACGAACTCCGAGTCCGCGATCTCGAGCAGTCCGGCGACACGGCTGAAGCTGCGCTTAATCTCTGGTGGGACCGCGTTCGGGTTCTTATAACCTAAATCGTGCTCGATCTCGGCCCAGGCGTGCTGGAGGATCGAGCGGACTTGGATCTCGGCCTCTTTCTCCTCGAAACGTCGGTATTCACCGAGGGCGAGCCGTTTATCGCTCAATCCGACGACGTAATGGACGGACAGGTATCCGAACTCGTTCGGGTCGAGCAACGTCGACTTGTCGATCGACTGCTCGCGGTCGATTCGAAACTCTTCTTCAAGAATGTGGGCGACGGCGCGGACGTCATCATGAAAATAAGTGACGATCCGGATTCCGGCCAAATCTTGGACGTCACGCAGCGACCGGTACTGGTACGGCTTGCGGGACAGTTTCGCATATAGGCTCTCGGCTTCTTTCGCTCGGGCGACGATCGAGTGGAACTGGATCCCGGCATCGTCCAACAGTTCGCTCAGCAGCGACTTCAGCTTGGCGGCGAATGCCTCATAGTCCTCTTTCTCATTCATATAGTCGAGCATGATTGTGTTCATATCCTGTCTCGGCATCTCAATCACTCCTTGTCTCATTCTTCTTATTATATCATCAATGAAAACTTGATAGCACGGCGGTACTTCCCGGTTGATATGATACAATACGTCAGAGAAAAAGGGGAAGGAAGATGACTATGAAAGTGTCGCATACGTTCAAATCGCCCGAGCGCGAGAAACTTGAAATCATTTCGGGC
>NZ_LYTG01000007.1:0-22115 GCF_001816105.1 Exiguobacterium sp. SH31 | reverse complement strand
AGGCCGGTTACAAAGTCTCGAAGCTCAGTTCGCAATCAGAACTGTTCAGTCTGAAAGTCGGACGGGAAGGGGTGGAGACCGAAGCCGAGGAGCGACAGCGCATCCAAGGGCTTGTCGACCACTTCGAGATCGAGGGTTGGTCTTACACGATACATTGACCTCTTGTTAATAAAACGATTCGTCCAATCGGGTTTTATGACTCACTTTTCGGGAATAGTATATTATTCGATTTTAGAAAGCGAACGTTTAGGAGGATGAAAGATGTTAGAAACGAGAATTGTGCCAGATATGACTTCGGTCGACCATGAAGTGAACGGGATGGTGTCGGGCGGATGCGTCAATGAGAGCATTTACTTATTTGCCAAAGATGAAGAATTGACGATTCGACTCGCTGCCGAAGCGGGTGTCCAGCCTTACCGCATCACCGAAAAAGGCATGTGGGAATCACTCGTGTCAAAATTCACGAAAAACTCGGATGACCGCCTTGACCAACTCGAGAGCCTCGGGCTGACGAAGCAGATGGTCGAATCACTTGAAAGTGAGATTCAGGACGGTAAAATCGTTCTCGTTTGCGACAAAAGTTGAATGACCATTTTAAAACGGACCTGACAAATTTGTCAGGTCCGTTTTTTGATGTCACTTCGTATCGTAGTAGGCATCGACGATCCGGCGGAGCGACCGTTCATCCAAATCAAGCGGCTTATAGCCGGCATCGGCCAAAAGTTGCTTCGTATTTTGATCATTGAAGACGATATTACGATTCAAATAAGGATTGAACACTTTCACCATCTCATTGAACGTGTGCTCAACGTTGCTGAGCTTTGAGGATTGAGTCTCGGTGATCTTGAGATGCGGGAACGCGAGCGCCTGCTTCATGTACTCGAGCATCGTCTCGTTCCGGGGCGGGGCATCGTTCGTCACGTTGTAAATCGTGTTCGGGCGGGCGTGCTCGATGGCGGCGAGCAACACATCGGCCACGTAATCGACCGGGACGAGGTTAGACGTACCGGTCTCCGAGCCGAGCAGACGGATCGGTTCGGCCGGGGCACCTCGACGCTCGAGGCGGCGCTTGAACACCTCGAGGGCGCGCATGTAACCGTACATTGTGAACTTCGAGTCGGCTTCCCCGGTTTTCGAGTCGCCGACGATGATGGCCGGCCGGAAAATGGAGACGGCGAGGTCGTGTCGGGCCGCCCAGACTTCGCGTTCGGCATGGGCCTTGCTCTCCTCATACGGATTATGGAACGGCTGGTCCGTCGCATATAGCGTCTCATCGCCTGCTTCACGAGCCCCGAGCGTGTAGGCCGTACTGACATGGAAGAAGCGGGGGCAGTGCAACGCCTTCGTCAAAGCGAGGGCCTGTCTCGTCCCCGTCAAGTTCGTATCGAACAGCTCCTCGCGCAATTCTTCGTCGAATTTGACGAGCGCCGCCATGTGGAGCACCAAATCGAATTGATCAACGTTTGATTGGATAAACGCCTCGTCCGCTCCAAGGAGCGGAGCCGTCAAATCACCGGCGAGCACGTCGATCGAACGAAGTTCACTCTTCGTAAACATCGCCGTCACTTTCTGTGGCGTTCGGGCCAAGACGCAAAGTCGATGTCCTCGGGCAATCAGTTCGCGGGCGAGCCGCCCTCCTAAAAATCCGGTCGCACCGGTCATAAAAATATTCACAGCGTTCTTCCTCTCTGTTCAGTCTCTACCCATCATACCAAGCGTTACGAGAATGAGCCACTTCGAACTCAGATTTTTATAGCAGCATCAACGGTCTACGCGGTCCGCCGCGAGTAAAACAAACGCGCGAGCAGGACAGCGCTCTTCCTTCCCGAGGAGCGTGCTCATCGATGTCAAGACGCTAAAATCGAAAGAATAGGGGTTTAACTTTTTAAAAAGTAGGTTATGACTTAAGGAGAAGCGTACGTATGGTACGTCATGACAGTGATGACCTGTCAAATAAATTAAGTGAGGTTTTTAAGAATCATGGCAAATCTATTCGGAACTGATAAGGACGGCAATAGGAAGAAGCAAGAAGAGATTGAAAAAACGGTCCAAGAGAAAGGGATTACGCAAATCCACATGTATTTCTCTGACGTGATCGGAGACTTGAAGCTGTTGACTCTTTCTGCAAAGCTGTTGCCGGAAGTTTTTGAAGGGAAGACGATGTTCGACGGCTCGTCAATCGCCGGTTTTTCTTCTATCAAAAACTCAGACCTATTCTTGAGACCGGATTTAGATCGACCACGCTACGAACAAGACGGTGACGAGAGCATACTCGCTTTCTTCTGTGACGTCTGCACACCAGACGGCGAACGTTACGAGTTCGACCCGCGCAACGTGTTGAAAGACGCGTTAGAGCGTGCTGCCCGTGACGGTTACTCCATCTTCGTAGGGGCCGAACCAGAATTCTTCATCTTTGACGAAAACGGCGAGTTTTATGACGAGGCCGGTTACTTCTCGACACGTTCAGAAGATAAAGGCTACGAAGTACGTCAACATATCGCCAACCGCTTGAGCGAGGTCGGCTTCAACATCGAAGCGGTCCACCACGAGGTCGCACCGGCCCAACACGAGATCGGTATCAAGTACGACACCGCCTTGCACACGGCGGACAACATCCAGTTCTTCAAGGAAGTCGTCCAGCTCGCGGCACAGGAAAAAGGGGCTAAAGTATCGTTCTTGCCAAAACCGCTCCGTGACGTCAACGGATCAGGGATGCACTTGAACATCTCGGTCTGGAACAACGACAAAGACGGCAACCCGGTCGATAACGCCTTTGAAGAGCCGGAGTCTGACTACGGTCTCTCGCTCACGGCCCGCCACTTCATCGAAGGGATCTTGAAGCATGCCCGGGCGACGGCCATCTTCACGAACCCGCTCCCGGAATCATATGAGCGCCTCGTCCCAGGGTTCGAGGCACCGGTCAACATTTGTTGGAGCCCGTCGAACCGTAGCTCGATGATCCGCATCCCAGCTTCACGCGGCAGCGCGACACGCGTCGAGGTCCGTAACCCAGACCCGAGCGCGAACCCGTACTTGGCACTTGCGGCGCTCATCTACGCCGGTCTTGAAGGGATCGAGCACAAGATTGAGCCGTCGGCACCGAACGAGGACGACTTGTTCGAGTACTCGGCGAAACAGATCGAGAGCCAAGGCATCTCGTCGCTCCCGGCGACGTTCCATGAGTCGATCCAAGCATTGAAGCAAGACCGTTTCCACGACTACTTCAACCACGACATGATCGACCGTTACTTGTCGCTCATCCAAGTCCGTAAGTAATCCGATAAATAATAAAACGCCATTCCTCGCGCGAGGAATGGCGTTTTTTTGACTTAATGGATACCGCGCATATACTTTTTGATGACCGGGGCCAGCGCGAACAAGATCATGCTGAGCACGATCGCCACTCCGCCGATGATCCCGAAGTAGAGCATCTCGTTCTCTGGCGAGTAGAACCGGACGAGCTGGGCGTTGATCCCTTGTGCCGCCGCGTTCGACAAGAACCACAGCGACATCGTCTGGGCCGAGAAGGCGGCCGGGGCGAGTTTCGTCGTCGCCGACAGACCGACCGGAGACAGACTGAGCTCACCGAGGACGATGATGAAGTAACTGAGGACGAGCCAGAGCGGGTTGACGAGCGTGTCCGGTCCACCGAAGTAGGCCGGCAGCAAGATCACGAGGAAGCTCAAACCGGCGAACAAGATCCCGAAAGCGAACTTCGTCGGGATGCTCGGCTCACGATCACCGAGCCGCACCCATAGCCACGCGAACACGGGAGCGAGCATGATGATGAACAACGGATTCAACGACTGGAACCAGGCCGGTGACAGCGTGAATCCTAAAAATTCAAGATCGGTCCGCTTATCGGCATAGCTTGCCAAAATCGTCGCGCCCTGTTCTTGAATCGCCCAGAACATGACCGAGGCGATGAAGAGCGGGATATAGGCGATGATGCGTGATCGCTCGACTTCTGTCGTTTTCGGGCTTCGGTACATGACGATGAAGTAGATCGTCGGGATGGCGATCCCGAACACACCGACGAGTCCGATGAACGTGTTGATCGTGAACAAGCCTTGCGGGATCAAAATCGCGAGCAGACCACCGATAAGGATGACGGCCAATGTTGTGTATTTGATCGCATTCTTCTTTTCAGACGCCGTCAACGGGTTCGGCACGTAAGACCCGGCGAGGCCAAGATTGCCCTTTTTCGTGAGGAGGAAGACGACGAGACCGATGAACATCCCGACCGCGGCGAGAGCGAAGCCCCAGTGGAAGCCGTAGCTCTTTTGAACACCGCCGACGATTAAAGGCGAGATGAAGGCCCCGAGGTTGATCCCCATGTAGAAGATACTGAACCCGGCGTCACGGCGACGGTCCGTCTCGTGATACAAGTCACCGACGATGCTTGAGACGTTCGGTTTCAACAGACCCGTACCGATGACGATCAATCCCATTGAAATGAACAAGAACGTGAGACTGCCTGGGATCGACAAGACGATATGACCGAGCATGATGAACACACCACCGAAAAATACGGCCCGGGACGTCCCGAAGACGCGGTCGGCGAGCCATCCCCCGATGACTCCTGACATGTAGACGAGCGCGCCGTACACGGACATGATTGACAGGGCGACGTTCTGGTCGAGACCGAGACCGCCTTCCGATACCTCGTAATACATGTAGAAGACGAGGATGGCCCGCATCCCGTAATACGAGAAGCGCTCCCAAAATTCAGTGAAGAACAACGTGAACAAGCCTTTCGGCTGTCCGAAAAATCCTTTTTGTGGCACACTGTCCACAATTTTCTGTTTATCGATCCTTTCCATGAAAGATCCCTCCTTGACCGTATTATCATAAGAAGAATCATTATGTTTGTAAAGGAAAAATAAAGGTGAAGTTCAAATTTTAACAGATTTGAAACGAAACTAAAATCCACCTAAACCAAGTTGTTTAGGTGGATTGATGAACTAAGCGGTCTTTTGTTTGGCTTCTTCCGCGCTGACGTATCTTCCGAGACGCCAATAGATGAGACCCGACAGACAACTCGCCGCCCCGACGAGGATGAGGGCGATGTGCCCCGCACGTTGGTCGAGGAACAGGCTGGCCATGAGCGGCGCGGTCACACCACCGATCAACCATTGGATGCTGGCGGCCCCGTTATAGGCACCGCGCATGTTCTCGGGGGCGATCATGGCGATGAACGTCTGTTGGACGGGCGACATGATCATCTCGCCGAGCGTATAGAACGCGTATACGGCAAGCAGGATAAAGACGAGGGCGAGGTACGGGGTGCCGAGCGTATAGAGGAGCCGCGGCACGATCGCGATCAACATCATCCCGATCCCGAAAATCGTCGCCCCGACCAGCATGACGTTGCCGAACGGTTTGCGCCCGAGTTTTGAGGCGATCGGGAATTGGAACAAGACGACCATGATGCCGTTCAAGGCGAGCAGATAGGCGAACGGGTTCTCACGGTCGGTGAACGATGGCATCGACTCTTTCAAGAACAGCGGCAACATGCTCTCGATCAGCGAGAAGCCCATCGAGATGAAGACGCCGGCGAAGATGAAGACGAGAAAGACTTTGTCGTTGTAAAAGACGCGTAAGACGTCACGGTTCGACGGTGTCTCCTGCCCGGTCGTCTCAGGAAGCGACTCCCGGATGAAACGTCCGAGAACGAGCGCATACAGGGCGAATACGAACGCTGCCGTGAAGAAGATGTACTGTCGGTCGATGAACAAGACGGCACTCCCGAGCAGGGGACCGAACGCCGCGCCGATATTATGTCCCATCCGTAAGAGACCGAACGCCTCGTTCATCTGTTCCGGCTCGGTCACGTCGGCGACCATCGCGCTCGCGGCCGGGTGGAACAGCGAGTTCGTCAAACCGAGCATGGCGTTCAAAAGGAGCAGCGGCCAAAACGTTTCCGCGAAAGCGAAACCGATGAGCGCGACCGCATCACCGAGGATGGCGGTCATCATGACCGGTTTTCGACCGTATAAGTCGGCGAGACGTCCGCCGACGACCGAGCCGATGAGCGCCATGATCGGTCCGGTCGCCAAGATGACGCCGACTTGGACGTAGCTGTCGAGCTTGTCGCTGTAATAGAGGACGAGGAACGGGGCGATCATGAACATCATGACACCGGTGATCGTCTCGCCGAGGAAGCGAATCCAAATGTTACGGTCGAGCCGTTTGAGTGATTGAATCATGCGTTTCACCTGCTTCTACAAAATAAAAGGGACGAAGGATGCACGGAGGCATACTCGTCCCTACTTGCTTATGTACGCCTCGGAAGACAGGCGGGTGACTACAGTTCATGAAACGGAAGACCCCGACCTGTCAGTATGAAATTGGATACGATGTGGCTGCGTCATGACTGACATGGCGGGTCCTCCTTTCTGTAAGTTTACTCTTCTTTTCAACTGTATGACAGATTATTGAAATGTGTCAACATATTTTGACTTGCGTCATAACAGTTCATTTAAATTCTTTCGGGTGAGCCGATAATCGATCAACCGGGACAAGACGACTTGAATCATCGCGGTCACGGGTACGCTGATGAACATCCCGACGAGGCCGAACAGGCTCCCCCCGATGATGATCGATGTGATGACCCAGAACGGGGTGATCCCGACGCTGTCGCCGAGAATTTTCGGCCCGAGCCAAAGTCCGTCGAACTGTTGCAGCAAGAAAATGAACAACAAGACGAGCAGGGCCGTGAACGGGTCGTAGAAGTAGGTGATGATGAACGCCGGGATCATCCCTAAGAGCGGTCCGACGTATGGGATGAAGTTCAGCACCCCGATGATGACACCGAGCAAGAGCGCGTAAGGTGCACCGATGATCAAGAGCCCGATGACAGCCATCACGCCGATGATGAGACAGTCGAGCGACTTTCCGATGATGTAGCGTTTAAAGATATAGTCCATCTCTTGGAAGATGTCGATCGTCGTCTTCGCCGAAGCGACCGGGAACATCGCATACAGCAGACGCTTGAACATCCGGGCGAACACTTCCTTGTCTTTCAACAAGTAGATCGAGATGACGATCCCGATCAGCAAGTTGATCAACGTCATCGTGAAGCTCGATACGTAACCGACCGAAGACACGACGGCCGTCTCGACCCATCCGGAATACCGTTCCTCGAACCGATTGAAGTCGATGGCCTGGGCAATCGTCGCATTATACTCCTCGACATACGTTTTCAGCTGCCCGAGAAAGCCGTCGATTTGGCGAATGTAAAACGGGAGCTCCTCGATGAGAGAGGCGACACTCGAATAGATGCGTGGGAACAGCGTCACCGCTGACACGACGAGGATCCCAATGAACGTGACGTAGACGATCAACAAGCCTTGATAACGCTTCAAGTGGAACCGCTCTTCTATATAGGATAGGACGGTGTTGAGGAGCAGCGCGATGGCAATCCCCATTATGATCGGCGTCAACAGCTGAAACGCATACTGCAGGACCCGAGAAATCGTGTCCGGCTCGCTGATGACTTTCCATAGGACGAGCAGGATCAGTCCGATCACGCTCAACTTCCATATTAACTGACGGTTTAGTTCCAATGGTCTATCCCCTCATGCTGTAAATTTTGCAGAATAACGTTCACCTTTTACTATGAACGTTTTTTTACCGGGATTCAATAGCGGTAAGGAATTTTTGAAATAAGGATTGACAAGGTTGGTAACGTTTGGTTTACTAAATGACATATTACAGAAATTATCAATTGCATATAAAAACACTTTCTATCAAGAGAAGCGGAGGGACTGGCCCGATGAAGCTTCAGCAACAGATTGTTTCAATACTGTGCTAATTCCAGCAAGGTGACCTTGAGAGATGGAAAGGTGGTTGTTTGAATACGTCCGTATCTCGACACCCCTTTCCTCGGAAAGGGGTGTTTTTGCATAGGAGGACTATTCATGACAGACAGACGCTCGAAGTTACTTAAAACGTTACCACCCCAGCATTTCGTCGGACTCGCCGCCGAAGTCGCCGCACTCGAGCGTTCAGGCCGCGACGTCATCCGGCTCGGCCAAGGGACGCCCGACTTGCCGACACCGGCCTCGATCTGCGAGGCGCTGCAGACGGCCCTGCTCGACCCGGCGACGCACCAATACGGACCGTTCCGGGGACAGACGCGCCTGAAGCAAGCGGTCGCGACATTCTACCAGACCGAATACGGCGTCGCGCTCGATGCCGAGACCGAAGTGGCCATCTTGATCGGCAGCAAGTCGGGACTCATCACGCTCCCGCAATGTGTTCTCGAACCAGGTGACGGCATGTTGCTACCGAACCCGGGCTATCCGGACTACATCTCGGGGGCACGTCTCGCCGGAGCGGTCGTCCACGACCTCGTCCTCCGGGAAGAGAACGGCTATCTTCCTGATTACGAGACGCTCGATCCGCAGGGGGCGCGACTCATGTATTTGAACTACCCGAGCAATCCGACCGGCGCCGTCGCGTCGCCCGCGTTCTTTGACGACACGGTCCGGTTCGCGAATAAGCATGACCTCATGGTCGTCCACGACTTCGCCTACGGCAGCATCGGTTTCGACGGTCACGTCCCGCCGAGCTTCCTGCAGGCGCCGGGTGCGAAAGACATCGGCATCGAGGTGTATACGATGTCGAAGGCGTTCAACATGTCCGGCTGGCGGGTCGCTTTCGCCGTCGGCAACCGCGACATCATCGAGGCGATCAACACGTACCAGGACCACGTCCATGTGAGCGTGTTCTCGGCCATCCAAGAGGCGGCCATCGCCGCGCTCGAGTCACCGCGTTCGCTCCGGGACGACTTGTCACGGTTGTATGAGGCCCGCCGCGACCGGCTCGTCGACGGGTTACGTCAGGCCGGATGGGACATCACGGCCCCGAGTGGCTCGTTCTTCGTCTGGGCGAAAGTGCCGGACGGGGACGCCAAATCGTTCTCCCATAAGCTGCTCCACGAGGCAGGGGTCGCCGTGACGCCGGGCTATTTCTTCGGCTCAGAAGGCGAGCGGTACGTCCGGTTCGGGCTCGTCTCCGCCGAGCCGAAGATCGACGAGGCCGTCGAGCGGATCGAGAAACTGTTTGCGACGTATGAAGAGGTCCGGGCATGATCCGCCAAGCCGTGCTCGAGTACGACCATGCGGATGACGCGCTCGAGCGGCTCGATGAATTGATCGATGGCCGTCGTGCTCACGTGCTGCGCGGACAGAACGGTTTTGACGTCGTCAAGCGCGTCCTGCCAGCGATCACTGCCTATCCGACATCGCTGTTCGGCGGCGAATGCACGGACGCTGAGGTCGAACGGCTCCGTTTGAAAAATGTGGACGTCCTCATTGCCATCGGTGGGGGTAAGCTCGTCGACACGGCGAAACTCGTCGCTTACCGGCAAGGTGTCCCGCTGATCGTCATCCCGACGCTCGCCTCGAACTGTGCCGCCTTCACGCCGCTCAGCGTCATCTATGACGAGCAAGGGGCATACGTCCGCTACGACGTGTTCCGCGTCGTCATCGAGCGGGTCATCGTCGACGCAAGGGTCGTGACCGACTCGCCGTACGACTACTTCCGGGCTGGCGTCATCGACACGGTCGCCAAGTTTTACGAGGCCCGCTATTTGAGCGGCGACAGTTCGCCTGACGCCGGCGTCAACACCGGTCTCGCCTTGGCCGAGCAATGCGGCCGGCTCGTCGAACTCGACTTGAGTGAGTCCAGTTTCACCGCGTATGGGCCAGAGACCCGGTTCGCGGTCGATCACATCCTCGCCGTCGGCGGCGCCGT
Organism: Exiguobacterium sp. SH31; assembly: GCF_001816105.1. NCBI lineage: Bacteria > Bacillati > Bacillota > Bacilli > Caryophanales > Exiguobacterium > Exiguobacterium sp. SH31. The sequence goes on along the minus strand of NZ_LYTG01000007.1, from coordinate 12,353 downwards.
CGGTGGTTTCGGGGACGCCGGGACACGCGTTGCCGTCGCCCACGCCGTTCACAACGCGCTCAGCCGCTTCGAGTCGACCCACCCGTTCTTACATGGCGACAAGGTCGGATTCGGCCTCCTTGTCCAAGAACGGTTGCGTGGCTCGTCTGACGCCCCATATTTAGAGGCGTGGCTCGCCAGGATCGGCGCGCCGACGTCACTTGAGACGCTCGGACTCGTGCCGGCCGACATACCGCAACTGGTCGACGCGGTCCGGGTCGAGACCGAGTTGCAACGTTCACCCGTAACGCTCGATATTGACTATTTGAAAATAATTTTTGAAAATTTAGTATTTTCTGTTTACAAATAAAAGAATTAAAAGTAAGATGATAACAATTAAATAAGACCGATAGCTTATCAAGAGTGGTGGAGGGACTGGCCCTATGAAACCCGGCAACCAGATCGTAATGATCATGGTGCTAATTCCAACAGACGAAACGTCTGGGAGATGAGCGTGTCCGACTGTCTTTGACTTGTCGTGCCCGCCACTCTTTATGAGTAGCGGGCTTTTATTTTGGAGGAGGAATCATTCATGAACATCAAACAGAAAACAGTACTCGCAGGAACATCTCTACTCGCGGCCATCGCCTTGTCGGCGTGCGGCCAATCGGACGCGAGCGAATCGCTCAGCACAGAAGCCCTCACGATCGGCGTGACGGGTGGGCCGCACCAGCAGATCGCCGAGAAAGTAAAAGAACTCGCGGCCGAGGATGGCCTCGAGCTCGACATCAAGGTGTTCAACGACTACAACACGCCGAACACCGCACTCGACGAAGGCAGTCTCGACGTGAACAGTTACCAGACGCTGTCGTTCCTCGAGCTGCAGAAGGCGGACAAAGGCTATAAGATCGACGACGTGTTCAAGACGGTCGCTTTCCCGATGGGGCTCTATTCGGACAAGCTGACGGACATCAAGGAGTTGAAGGAGGGCGATAAAGTCGCCGTCCCGAACGACCCGGCGAACGAACTTCGGGCGCTGCGCCTGTATGAGACGGCCGGACTCATCACCTTGAAAGAAGGATTGACGGACAAGGCGACGAAACGTGACATCGCCGAGAACCCGCTCAACCTCGAATTCATCGAGCTCGAGGCGTCACAGCTCCCGACCCAGCTCCCGGAAGTCGCGCTCGCGGCCATCAACACGAACTTCGCGATGGGTGCCGGCCTATCGATCAATGAGGACGCGTTGTTCCATGAAGACACGGTCGACAACCCGTACCCGAACTACGTCGTCGTCCGTACCGACAACAAAGACGATGAAGTCGTCGAGACACTCAAATCTTACTACCACTCGGACGAGGTCCGGACGTTCATCGAAGAGACGTTCGACGGCTCGATCGTCCCGGCGTTTTAAGGAGGCACTATGATCGCACTCAAACAGATCTCAAAAACGTTCACGGTGAACAAAGGGACCGTCACGGCACTCGACGACGTCTCGCTGACGATTGAAAAAGGTGAGATCTTCGGCATCATCGGACGGAGCGGCGCCGGCAAGAGCACGCTAATCCGCATGATCAATCTGCTCGAACGGCCGACGTCAGGTCAAGTCGAGATCGAGGGACAAGACATCACGACGCTCGACAAAAAAGGGTTATCAAAGCTCCGTCACCGCATCGGGATGATCTTCCAGCACTATAACCTGCTGAAGACGGCGACCGTCGAAGACAACGTCGCCATCCCGCTCCGCCTAGAAGGACTCGATAAACGCTCGATCAGCGAGCGGGTCGACAAGTATCTCAATATCGTCGGACTGACCGATCACCGTAAACATTACCCGGAGCAACTCTCCGGCGGCCAGAAACAGCGCGTCGCCATCGCCCGGGCCTTGGCGCACGAGCCGGACATCCTGCTCAGTGACGAGGCGACGAGCGCGCTCGACCCGGAGACGACCGAGTCGATCCTCGATCTGTTGCTCGAGATCAACCGCGAGCTCGGTCTGACGATTTTCTTGATCACCCATGAGATGGAAGTCATCGAGCGCATCTGTGACCGGGTCGCCGTCATCGACGCCGGCAAGATCGTCGAAGAAGGCGACGTCCTCGACGTCTTCTCGGACCCGCAGCATCCGACGACGCGCCGCTTCTTGAAAGCGAACCTCGACGTCCCGAAAGAAGTCGTCGACGTGTTGAGCTCGCACGGGACGCTCGTCAACTTGTCGTTCATCGGTCACCAGACCGAACAGGCCGTCCTCGCCGAGCTGACGAAACGGTTCGGCCTGCTGCCGAACATCATCGGGGGCGGGATCAAAAAGCTGAAAGGCGGTCTCGTCGGCAACTTGCTCGTCCATCTCGACGGGGACCGGGCACAGACCGACCAAGCCGTCCGCTACCTTGAAGCGAGCGGCGTCAAAGTAAAGGAGGTGACGAACCATGCTGCAGTTTTGGGAAAATTGGGGTGACTTGATTTGGACGGGCACGATCCAGACGCTGACGATGACCGGCATCGCGCTCGTCATCTCGACACTGATCGGCTTGCCGCTCGGGACGCTCCTCGTCTTGACGCGGCCGAATGGACGGCTCGCGAACCGTTACTTTTACGGGGCATTGTCGAGCGTGATCAACGTCGTCCGCTCGATCCCGTTCATCATTCTGCTATTCTTCATCTTGCCGTTCACCCGTTTCATCATGGGGACGACGATCGGCGTCCAAGGCGTGCTGTTGCCGCTCATCGTCTTCACGGCGCCATACATCGCCCGTTTGATGGAGTCGGCACTGCTCGAAGTCGATCGCGGCGTCGTCGAGGCGTACGAGGCGATGGGCATCTCGACGCGTAAGATCATCTGGTACGTATTGATCCGTGAGGCGCGGTCGTCGATCGTGCTCGGTCTGACGATCGCGACGATCGGTCTGATCGGTGCGACGGCGATGGCGGGTCTCGTCGGTGCGGGCGGACTCGGAGATATCGCCTATCAGTACGGGCATCTCCGGTTCGAGCCGGAAGTCATGTACGTGACGATCTTCGTCTTGATCCTGCTCGTGCAGTCGATCCAATCGTTCGGCAACCGCTTGGCGGCCCGGCTAAAGAAAGCCTGACAAAAGAGCGTCGCAAAATTTGCGGCGCTCTTACTGTTTGTCTAATAGTCGTTTCAAGTCGGCGATCCGGTTATGCCGGGGGATGAACGTCCGGATCTCTTTCTCGCTGAACCCGATCTGGATCCGGTTGTCATCGACGACGATCGGACTCTTCAAGATCTGCGGATGCGTCGCGACAAAACTGTACAGTTCGCGGAGCGACATCTCGTCGAGCTGGTCGGCCGCTTGTTTGTAGACACTTTTTTGGACAGACAAGAGATCGGTCGTCCCGTTTTCGGTGAGCCGGAGCATCTCCTTGAACTCGGTGAACGACATTCCTTGGTCGGTCAATTTCTTCTCGATGAACGGGATATTCTGTTCGCGTAACCAATCGAGCGTCTTGCGGGAAGAACTGCAGCTTGTATGCGTGAATACGGTGACCGTCACGACAACCACTTCTCCTTTTCCTAAGGTTGGATTACTTTATTGTCTCTCGATTATACGGGTTCGGCGTAGAATATGTTTCAAATCACATATACTTTTTTCGAAATCGTCGGAACGATTCGTTTCAAGCGAGTTCGGGTACATGACGAGAGAGACAACAAACAAGGAGGGGCTTACATGTTTGATTATACGGTGAAGACGGATCAGTCGGTCGAAGCAGTGGTCGAGAAGTTGAAAGCGACGCTCAAGGACGAAGCGTTCGGCGTGCTGTGGGATTTCGACTTGAGTGATACGCTCAAAGAGAAAGGTGAAGCCATCGACGGGGACTATCGTATCCTCGAAGTGTGCAACCCGAAAGAGGCCAAGAAAGTCATCACGGCGCACCGTGAGGGCGGCTACTTCCTGCCGTGCAAGCTCGCCGTCTTCACGAAAGACGGGGCGACCCACGTCGGCATGCCGAAACCGACGAAACTGATCGAATTGATCGAGGACGAGTCGCTCCAGTCCATCGCACTGGATGTCGAGACGAGACTGACACGCGCCATCGATAACAGCATCTAATCGATTCATCGCACCCGTCCAATTTCATGGGCGGGTTTTTCATACCCTCTCCAAAGTAATATAATGGTAAAATTGGAGATAATAAAATTCAAGGGGCGGATAATTTGAAAAAGTTAGTCGGTTTACTTGTAATATCCACGAGCTTGTTGGCCGGGTGTGGTGAAGAGAAACAAGACGTCGTGAACTTGTCGTATGTCGACGCCCATTGGACCGTCAGCAAATACTCACTAGAACAACCAGTGGTGCTCGAATCGGCCGGTGAGACGCTCGCGGCCTGCACTGGGGACTTGACGACCGAGTTGAAGGGCGACCTGACTGTGTTCGATACGGTCGTGGCGAGCCGCCATCCGATGACGGACACGGGTTGGGAATATGGATTTAAAGCCGTGACATACATACAAGGGGACGAAAATTATGCGATGTGTCGGGATATGGCCTCACCACATTATTCAGTGGAAATGGTCGATGCATTCCCGGAGTTCGTCGATTTGACTGCGGGTCATTCGATTCGGCACTATCCGTCTGTCCGTCCAGCAGACGAAGCCGCTCGCCTCGCCGTGCAAAATGCTGATGAATTGACAGAGGCCGGGAATGAAATCGAGCCGTTTCCCGATACGGTCATGGCGTTTTCTCCTGCGATCCACGGAGAGATCGAATTGACCGTCGGGGATCGGCCGAGCCAATTCCCTTTGTTCGCGTTCGAACCGATGATGGCGGATGTAGAAGATGTCAAATTAGCCATTGGCTATGATTCGCGTGACGCCAAACCATACGTGTTATTACTACTTGCTGACCTTTACGTTTCGGTCAGTCCGTTACATACAATCAATGATCCAACGAAAGAAGAACCGACGTATGACGACCTCGTCGTCAAGAGACTCCCGCTTGACACGGAACTCGTGCCGAATAAGACCTATCCGTTATATGAGTTCAGTTACACCCGCGACGGAGAAGCGGTGACCGAGACAGCAAGCATCACATATCGTGCCGCAAAGCTGTTGTCCACTGATGAACGAAAGACGCTCGAGACACATCCTAACGAGGAGTATATGCCGATTGTGACCGGGCCGCTCGTGTATCTCCATCAGGAACCGTTTGACAACGAATCGACAGTATCCTATCCCGCTGTGTTGCGTGCGGCCGGCAACGAGATGGATGATCTGATTCAAGCAATCGATTCCGCCGAGCCGACGAAACGTGTAGGCGATCAGGGCGACTATCCGCTTCTAACGATCGTCGACGGGCTCAAAGGTCAGGAATTCAAGGTGACTTATAAACAGCGATCGAAGAAACTGGATATCTACGTGACGGACCAATCTACTGAGGAAACGTATAAACTGACGAGCGAAGGGGCGGAGACGTTCTTGTCCTACTTCCCCGACTTGAAGAAGAAACCGAAGAATTGAGGTGAACTGATGAAAAAGTTCGGATTAGGAATCTGTCTATCGCTATTCGTTTTGGCTGCAGGATGTGCCCGGGACCAAGAAGTAGTCCGATATGATGTTGTCGAGGCCCATTGGACGGCAGAGCACATCACACATGACCTTGAAGTGCAGGCAATCAAGGCCAAGGACATGTTGACCTATTGTGAACAAGGCGAGTTACTCAACGATATCGAAGAGGACCATCTATCCTTGCTTGGCGTGACGTTTGCAAGCCGAATGCCTTTCACTGAGCCCGATACTGAAACATACGCCTTCAATGAGACATCGTTCGTCGAAGGTGATGCCGTTTACGCGCTGTGTAAGTCGGACCACGTTGAGGGATATCGGGCGGTCAAGCTGGATGCAAGACCGGAGTTTTTGAAAGACGAGACCGCACGCGAGATCTCGTTGCTACCTAGCGTAGTAAGCGGGACAGAAGAAATTCGGGAAAGGTTATCACGGGAAGAAGCGATCCATCCTTACGGGCAAGACCTCACCATTCGTCCATTCTTGGATAGTCTTTATACGATCTTGCCCGGTTTCAACGGGTCCATTGAGTTTGGAATCGGGGACGACGGGGTCTTCACACCGTATTTAGATTTTGCTCCTTACGTGGTCATGGAGGACACTCATGTGGCGCTAGGATATGGCACGAAGACGAAGACACCATACATGTTAATGTCGGATGACGGGATTCACTATGGACAGTATTCGTTGAACGATGGCGAATTACTGGACGGAGTCGACAACTTAAATGTCCGGACGCTTCTTGCAGGCGGTACGCTCGAACCGCTCGAACCGTTTCAAACCGAATCCATTCATCACGGAGCCGACCGATACCGATGCCGTCTCGATCGGTTATGTCCATAAATACCCGTACCATCCCAGTGTCCCGTTTTACTATCCGGACGCGGTCAGCATCGAGGGGCAAGGCTATGAACGATTGACCGAGGCGCTCGAGACGGGGACACCTTCGACCAAGAATGGGGAAGCAGGAGAGTACATGTATTTGACGCTGCTGAAAGGAAATCGTGGTCAACAGTTCGAGTTGAGTTACCACAAACGTTCGCAGAAAGTTGATGTCTTTGTGAAAGATATGAACACGGACGAACAGTTCAAGTTGTCGAGTGAAGGTGCGAAAATATTCCATGAACTTTTTCCCAGTGCAGTGGAGTAAGCAGAGCGTTTGGTTTGATGAGACTTCGGCTGCAGCGACGATTGGCGGTGTCGATGAATCCGCCAGACGCGCGCAACTGACCGAAGAATCGACAACTATGTAGAAGCAAATCTTTTTACAAGATCAGCACCATCAGTTTCACGAAAAGGTCCGAATGGGACTCCTGTAAACGAGGAGTTCTTTTTTTGCGATTCATTGTCTGATAACCTGTGATGAAGTTGGTAAATACTTCAAACTCAAGATATTGACTTACTATTAAAAACGGCGCTAGTCAGGACTTTTGTCACAAGTTACACTTGAATTCGATTATACTAACAAAGGAAAAATGTCCTAAAATAACTCAAATTATAAAGGTGGGAATTATCGGAATGATTGAAACAAGAGATGTCAGCCTATCGTCACCAGACGTGCTTCGCGCCATCGAAGCGAACATGGCGATGATTCGATTTGACCGCCAGCGCCGTGTCGTCGATGTGAACGACGCCTTCGCCAAGGCGATGAAATACAAACGCGATGAGATGGTCGGGATGCAGCACCATCTGTTCTGTACGCCGAGCTTCGTCAACAGTACGGACTATCAAGCGTTTTGGAACAAGTTGTTCGACGGGTTCAGCTCGGCCGACAAGATCGAGCGCGTCGACGCCCGGGGCGACTCGATTTGGCTCGAGGCGACGTATATGCCAATCTATGAGGGGGATGACGTCATCGGTGTCGTCAAGATCGCCTCGGACATCACCGAGCGGCAACAGACGATCGAACGATACGCCCGCACGTTCCGTGATATGGCCGAGAATCTTGATGACCGGGCCCGCCGTGGCATGGAGGAGAGCCTACATTTGAAGCAGACGATCGAGCGGCTCGAGTCGGACGCATCGGTAAACTTGAAGACGCTCGGCAACCTTCAAGACCAAGCGGCAGAGATCACGAAAATCGCCAGCACGATCAAAGAGATCGCGGCCCAGACGAACCTGTTGTCACTGAACGCCGCCATCGAGGCGGCGCGGGCAGGTGAACACGGCCTCGGCTTCAACGTCGTCGCGACCGAGGTCCGTAATTTGTCTCGTCTCGTCGAGCGCGCCGTCATCGAGGTCAGGGCCAACACCGAGGGGATGAACAAAGAGCTCGCCTCGATCGTCGACGGCGTCTCACGATCGAACGAAGACATTCATGCGAGTGTCAACATCATGGAAGCGACGCTCGAACGCTTCGGGAAGATCGAGCAGTCGGCCCAGTCATTGAACGGGACGGCCGAACAGTTCACTTCGGCGATCTGACGAAAAAACCAATTGAAGGAACCGCCACCGTCGTCGGTGGCGAGTCCGCTCAATTGGTTTTTTTGACGACGAGCGTATGGCCGTATTGTTTCAACCAGGCCATCGCACCATCGACGTCCGGATAAACAGAGGATAAAGTCGACCAAAACAATTTGGAATGGTCGAAATGGACGAGATGCGTCCATTCATGGGCGATGACATAGTCCATCACCTCAACCGGCGCGAGCATGAGCCGGACGTTGATCGAGATCGTCCCGCGCGAGCTGCACGAGCCCCAGCGCGTCTTTTGATGGCCGATGCGGATGCGCGCGGCGCTCACCCCGAGCAGACGTTCATAGTGGGGCGCCCGCCCGGTGACATAAGTGAGCGCCTCGTCGCGGAGCCACGCCTCGTAGGCAGCCCCTATCCTAGACTCGTCCCACCGGTCCGGGCACCGGAAAGCTGTACCGTCGTAGTCGAAGGCGTCAACGGTGTTCGTGCGCACGAGCGACACGGTCTCACCTCGATAACGGAGCCGGTCGTTCGGCAATGACGGGGCTTTAGGTAATGCCGCGAGCCGGTCTTCGATCCAGTCCGCATGCTGTTTTAAGATCGTCTCGACGACCCGGTTCGGCAACCGGGCCGGGATGCGGAGCTCGATCCCTTCGGCCGTTATGTAGAAAGCCGCTTTCTTCCGCCGTTTATGGCGGATAATACTTACGCTCATCGTTGTCACCTCCAAACACTGTTCTCGGTCGATTATAGCCGACGTCTCGAAAATCCGCCACGCTTTTGACGACCAGTGGCTTCAATTTTTGTTACAGTAGGGACAGGAGGGATCACTATGAAATCAATCTTACATCAACCGCTTGACCGAGTCGGCACCGACTCGGTGAAATGGGACGGCCTCGAGCGCTGGTTCCATGTGAAGTCTGACGTACTGCCGCTCTGGGTGGCCGATATCGATATCCGGACGGCACCTTCGATCTCGGAAGCGCTCGCGGCGCGTGCGGCGACCGGAGAGTTCGGCTATACGATGTTCGCGAAAGAAGCCCAGGAAGCCGTCAGCTCTTGGTACGGACGGAGACACGGACTCGACGTCACCCCCGAACATGTATTGTTCTCGAGCGGGGTCGTGCCCGGACTGACCCACATCGTCGAGGCGTTGACGAAGGAAGGGGACGGGATCGTCATCCAATCACCGGTCTATCCACCATTCCATGAACTCGTGACCGGATTGAAACGCGTTGTGCGTGACGCCCCGCTCAAACAAGTCGATGGCAAGTATGAGATGGATTTTGACGCCCTCGAACACGCAATGCGACAGGCGAAACTGTTTTTGCTCTGTTCACCGCATAATCCGGTCGGTCGCGTCTGGACAGAGTCCGAGCTCGCGCGCGTCGTCGAGTTGGCGAGAACGTACGACGTCATCATCGTCGCCGACGAGATCCATGCCGATTTGACGTATCCGTCGCAGCATCATACGGCGATCAACCGACTCGACGACCGGGTCATCACGGTGAGCGCCCCGTCGAAGGCGTTCAACATCGCCGGCCTGTTCGCGTCGTACATCATCTGTCCGGATGACGCCTGGCGCAAACGGATCATCCAAGTCCAAAACAAACACCACGTCCTACCGACACCGTTCGCCAATACGGCCATCATCGCCGCCTACACAGACGTCCGGGCGGAACGATGGCTCGACCAGCTGACGGCCGAGCTCGAGGAACAAGCCACCTATGTCGTCGAGCGCCTGAATGCCGAGTTACCCCGGCTGACGTGCTTCATGCCGGAGGCGAGTTACTTGTTATGGATCGATTTCGCCGCGCTCGGCCTTGAGCCCGAAGCTCGGAAGAAATGGCTCCACGAGGAGGTGCGGGTCTTCTTGTCACCGGGTGTTCCTTTCGGGGCGTCGGCGTCGACGTTCGAGCGTCTCAACTTCGGTACATCCCGGACGATCGTTGACGAGGCGCTCGGACGGATCAAGACCCATTCCGACGGAAAAGCGTTTGTATGAAACGAGAAACGGGAAAAATTTCAGAACGAGTCAGTCAAGATGACGTGGCGACAGAAAGCGAGTGAGGCAGATGGAGACGATCAATTGGAAGAAGAAGATGGAGGAGCAGCTGAGGCGTAGCGGGTTTACGCTAGAGGTTGAGAATATGGCCAACATCGGAATGACGGAGATCCACGCGTCCTCGTCGCCGTTGATCTCTTATCCGCTCCGCATCCGGCTGTATGTGCGCATGGGCTGGCTCATGTGTACCGTCGATGCGACGACGGTCGACCGGAGCGAGGACCACCCGTTGTTCGAGCGGATGATCGCAGCGGTGTTCGAACGGATCGTCCGGCACCTCTACCACGCCTACGACTTCCACGTCTTGACCTATATCGGAAACACCGGCAACTATATCGCCCCGAAAGACTCGGATACGGGGGAAATCGTCCGATTGCTCGCCCAAATCTGGAACGACCGCTCGTACTTGCATCTCGAGACGTATGAGGAGTTCCCGGCGCTGTACGTGACACCTCCTTGGGCGCATCAGGCGTACGCCATCGAGAGCACGGATGACGAGTGGATCATCTATGCGGGGCGCAGCGGCCGTCAAGCGACCGACTACCGGGCCGATGGGGTCGAATTGCGCCCCCACCGTCTCGCCGAAGGGGACCTGTTCTTTCCGGTCGACCGGATCTCGAAACAGCACGGACCGTTGGCGCTCGCCGAATGGCTCCGGCTCGAGCGCAGGGAAGTCGAAGACTTCATGCTCGCGTTCATGCGAACGATCCGGAAGTTTGACCCGTCGTTCGGGTTCGCCTGGGGCGGGACGGACACGTTCTTTCACGGCGTACCGGTCGAACCGTACGCCCAAGTGCTTCGGCTCGAGAGCGGGAAGCGCCGTTATCGGGTCATGAACAACTCGGCGAAGCGGTTGTTCGCGGTCGCCGACGACCCGGTCGTCTGTCTGAAAGAAGTCGAGCAGACGTTGCGCACGGTCCGTTTGCCCGAGAACCGGGTCTCGGCCCTCGGACAGCTCGTCATGGGAGTGTGGCAGCAGTTCGAGTCCGATGAGTCGACCTACATTCAAGAAGTCGCTTATCGCGGCATCTCCAAGTTTCAAATCGAAGAGAAGATCGGCCACGCGCTCTCGAACCAGCAACGGATCCGCTGGGTCGAGAAGACAGACTCTCACCAGTCGATCATCGAGTACGCCCATCTTCGGATCTCGTTCCCGAAACGTCCTCCCGGTATCGTCACAGTCGAACCGATCGAATCCACTTATGAAAGAGGTGCTCTATGAGAATCGTCGATGCACGCGCCATGTCAATCAGCCACGAAGACTTGATCGCCGTCACTGAGTCGTCTGTGTACTACCGTGAGAAGACGGGGGAGACGAGCTTTTCCATCTTTCGGTACGATGAAGCGGATGGCACCATCACGCAAATGAATCGCCGCGTCTTCGAAGACTATGGCCTATCAAAACTGTTCATCAGCACCGACCGTGTCTACTTTTTGAACGAGACCCCGGACCGGACCGGGGTCGTGAGCACGGAACTGATTGCGTTCGACTACCGTACAGGTGATGAAGAAGTGTTGACGACGTTCGAGAAACGGGGCAACAGCACGTTATATTGGGTGCTCGCCGACCGTTACTTCCTCTTTTTGACGAGTTATGACACGACAGACGAAGCGTGGTTGTTCGACGCCGAGACGTCCCGCGAAGAACGCATCCGTGACGAGCGGCTCGTCGGACATGCCGGGCGCTTCCGTGAACTGTATTTGTTCACGACGGAGCTCGAAGGCGTGTCTTACATCGTATGTAACGCACGGTTGGACGAGTTTGATTACTATGACGCGCTCGAATCGGGACGCATCTCACCCGATGACCCGATCGACCATTCCGAAGCGATTCTCATCTGTCCGCTCGACGAAGCGGTCGAGGCCGTTTGGTCGAAAGCGGACGAGATCCCGTTCGATGATTTGATCCGGTTGCAAGGGGAGGGGGACACGGTCCAGTATCTCGGGGAGCGTGACAAAAAACTCCGGTTTGCGGCGTTCATCGACGCAGCCAATGAGGAGACGGTGTACGAACTGGCGGCACCGGACGTTCTGCACGAGCTCGCCGTCGTCGACTGGGGTGCCTATGAGCCGATCGATTTCACGTATGACGACGTCAGTTCGACCATCTTCATCAAGGTCGAAGAATCGATGGAGCATACCGAGTTGATCGATGCGACGACCGGGGCGAGATTTTTGGACACGGCACCGTTCGAACGGGTGCTCGACGCGAACTACTTCATCCACGAATCGGCCGATGGGCGCAACGGCGGGGTCAGCATCTTCAACTTGGAGGCGAACGAGCGACAGGCGTTCGAAGACGCCTATTATACGGTACTCGACGAGACGATCGTCATCTTGTCGACGAAACAACTGTAAAAGCACGGC
>NZ_LYTG01000006.1:0-40470 GCF_001816105.1 Exiguobacterium sp. SH31 | reverse complement strand
CAGTATGGTTTACATAACATATTATCGTAAACCGGATAACGCTTGTTTTTTCTTCTCGTCACCGATATGGGCATAGACTTGCGTCGTCGCCACCGACTCGTGACCGAGAAGTTGTTGGATCGTTAAGACGTCGACCCCGCTCATCGCCAACCGGGAAGCGAACGTGTGGCGAAGTTTGTGTGGCGTGACCTGCTTGTGGGTCAAGAACGGGAGATACGGTTTCAACCGGTCGATGTGTCCTTTGAGCAGATGTTGCACCGTCCTGACCGAGATGCGTCTTCCTTTATCGGAACGGAACAGCGGCCCGGTCCCGTCTTGGCGATGGTCAAGCAGCAACGGCTCGAGCGGGGAGGCGAGCGGGATGACCCGCTCTTTGTTCCCTTTCCCGATGACACGGATCGTCCCGGTCGCGAGGTCGATGTCGCTCCAGTCGAGACCGACGAGTTCGGAGACGCGCATCCCGGTCAGTCCGAGCAGCTGGATGATCAGAAAATCACGGTCGCGGTTCCGTTCGTACCAGCTCGCCTCGCGGTCGGACATGCCGACGTTGCTGCGGACGAGCGTCGAGAAGTCGAGCCACTCGTGTTCCGTCAAATAGACCGGGTTCCGTTTGGCGCGCTTTGGACGCTCGACCGCTTGGAACGGGTTGTGTGACGCGATCCCGGACTCGATCAAGAAGTTGAACAACGACTGCATCGTCGACAACTTTCGGTTGATGACGCTCGGGGCGTTATCGAGCTCGAGCGCGAGATAGGACGCGTAGGCATCCGCGCCCGCATAATCGAGTTCGACGAACGAGGCGAGGTCGACCGTGGTTGGGTCGACCTCGGATGCGCTCGCGGCCTCGACCCACCGGAAGAAGTCGAAGAAATCGTATAAGTACCGCTGCGCGGTCTGTTCTGAATAGTGTTTCGCGGCCAAATGGTTCAAGAAACGTTGGATGAAGCCGGGCATGCGCTCGTATCCGTTCAGCTTGAAACGCTGCGTCGTGACACGTGCCGGCGCTTGCCCGAGCTGGCGGAATATACTCAAAAAATCTCTCCTTTTTAACTGATCGATGTGACGATCCGGTCCTTGCCGGCCTGTTTTCCGGCCCTGAGGCGGTCGTCTGCTTCTTTGACGAGTGTGTCGACGGCCTCTAACCCGTCGCGGCACGAGACGCCGAACGTCATCGTGACGCTGAGGCGACGCCCGTCATAGATCGTCTCGGTCGTCTTGATCCGTTCCCGGAGGCAGTCGAGCGTCTCTGCGACCTCATCTGCTGTCTGATTGCTCATGAACAGCAAAAACTCTTCTCCACCCCAACGGACACAGATCCCGTCGGTCCGCTCGAGGGCGGCGGCGACTTGTTTGAGGACGAGATCGCCACAATCATGGCCGTGGCGCTCGTTGAACGCTTTGAAGTGGTCGATATCGGCGAGTGCGACGGCGTAAGGTCTACCGTCTTCCACTGCCTCTTTGATGGCTTGTTCGATTCGTTGATAGCCGGTCATTCGGTTATACAGCCCGGTCAATCCGTCCCGTGAAGCGAGGACGTTCAATCGTTCGTTCGACCGTTCTAACTCGGTCGTCACCTCGACGACCGAACTCTCGAACACGAACGTCAGCCCGGCGATGAGTGCGATCGTCGACAGCAGACAAGTCAGCCCGATCACTTGCTCGAACACGGGGGCGAGCGGCTGTGTCCCGACCGTGACGTTCAAGTAAAGGAACCCGTAGATCGCCATCGCGAGCCCGGTCGACATGACGCGGACCAAGCGACTGACGTTCGGCATGAAGAACACACCGTACGCCACCATGATGATGAAGTAATGAACGTTCGCGCCCCACCCGAGGACAATCGTCGAGATGATGGCGTTATAGACGACTTCGACGAACAGTCCGATAAAGAACGTCCGGTAGTACCGTTTATGTACGAAATAAAATGAGAGCGTGTAATAAAGAACGCTGAACACGTTCGACCAGGCGAGCACCGTGACGTCGAGACGCCAAAACGTGACCAAGAACACGACATGGATGAGCCAGGCGAGCGCGTTCCCGTAAAAAGTGATGCGGTAATTATACAGTGTACCGCGACGTTCCTCATAGGCAGTCCCCACGTGAACACCTCCTCGTTCCAGTATACCGAAACTGTAAGGATTTGCCTACGCCTGTTCGAGAATCGAGTCAATCCACTCTCTGTAAACGTTGATTTCAGGACGTTATAATTGCGTGAAATAGATATTTCACGCAATGTTTATAGAAGCGTCATTTGATTCGTTAAAACAGACACGGTGGCATCGTTCGATTTAAAAGCGAGTCAACAGGGTGACAATACATTATTATGTAAACCGCTATGAGGGATATAAACTTTTGTTTCGACAGCCGTTCATCCGTTAAGCGAAAATAAAGCTTGAAACGGGGAACGAGGTAACGTTACACTGAGAACGTAAACAAAAGGGGGATTTCAGGATGGACGACCAACGTTTGAAACAACATCTCGCTGAAGCGAAGACGATCGCTGTCGTCGGTGTGTCATCGAACCCGAACAAGACCGCCAACCAGATTGCGGAGTATTTGCTCCTGCAAGGGTATACGGTCATCCCTGTCAATCCGACGCTCGAGACGTGGAACGGCCGCAAGGTGTATCCGACGGTCGAGAGCATCCCGGGACGAATCGATATCGTCGACGTGTTTCGCCGGAACGAATATTTGGCCGGCGTCGCCGAGGACGCGGTCCGTCATGGGGATGTCGGACTCGTCTTTAACCAGCTCGGTCTGTCGAGCAAGGACGCCGAACGAATCGTTCACGCTGCCGGACTTGACTACATCGAGAACCGGTGTATTTACGTCGAGCACGCTCGACTCCTCGGCTGAGACCTGCCCCTGCGGCAGGTCTACTTTTTTTCACGCGTCAACGGCGCGGAGAGGAAGGCTTGCCAGAATCCCGAAACAGCTATACAATTAGGTATGAAAAACGAACATGTGTTCGAAGATGAGGTGACTGACATGTCAACAAAACTATTTAATTATAATGAAGATGCCATCCAAGTGCTCGAAGGGCTCGCTGCCGTTCGGAAACGACCAGGGATGTATATCGGCTCGACCGACCATCGCGGGCTGCACCATCTCGTCTACGAGATCGTCGACAACGCGATCGACGAGGCGCTCGGTGGGTTCGGCGACCAGATCGATGTGACAATCCATAAAGACGATGCCATCACGGTCCGTGACCACGGGCGTGGTATGCCGACCGGGATGCACGCCTCGGGAAAACCGACGCCGGAGGTCATCTTCACGGTCCTCCATGCCGGCGGAAAGTTCGGCCAAGGCGGCTACAAGACGTCAGGCGGACTGCACGGGGTCGGTGCCTCGGTCGTCAACGCGCTCTCGAGCAAACTACTCGTCACGATCTATCGCGATGGCAAAGTGTTCGAGCAGACGTTCGCTGACGGCGGTGTGCCACAGACGACGCTCCTCGAGACGGGGAAAGCCCGCCAGACCGGGACGAGCGTCTACTTCAAGCCGGACACGACCATCTTCTCGACGACGACGTATAACTACGACACGCTCGCCGAACGGCTCCGGGAGTCGGCTTTCCTATTGAAAGGGTTGACGATCACGTTGACCGACGAACGCTCGGACAAGCAAGAGACGTTCCATTACGAGAACGGGATCGCCGAGTTCGTCCACTATTTGAATGACGACAAGGCGACGCTCCACCCGACCGTCTACTTCGAAGGGACCGAGAACGACATCGAGCTCGAACTCGCCTTCCAGTTCACGGACGCCTACTCGGAGAACGTGTTGTCGTTCGTCAACAACGTCCGCACCCGGGACGGCGGGACGCATGAAGTCGGCGCCAAGACGGCGATGACCCGGATCATGAACGAGTACGCCCGCAAAAACGGCTTGTTGAAAGAAAAAGACAAGAACCTCGACGGCGGCGACGTCCGCGAAGGCTTGACGCTCATCGTCTCGGTCCGGATCCCGGAGGAGTTCCTCCAGTTCGAGGGACAGACGAAGTCGAAACTCGGCTCGCCTGAAGCCCGTGCCAGCGCAGACGCCGTCATGGCCAAGCAGCTGACGATCTTCCTCGAGGAGAACCCGCAGATGGCGACAATGCTAATCAAGAAAGCAATCCGCGCGGCCCAGGCCCGTGAAGCGGCCCGAAAAGCGCGTGAAGAGGCGCGTAACGGCAAGAAAAAGAAACGTTCGAGCATTCTGAACGGGAAACTGACGCCGGCGACATCAAAAAACGCCGCCAAGAACGAGCTATTCCTCGTCGAGGGGGACTCGGCCGGCGGTTCGGCCAAACAAGGCCGTGACCGGACGATCCAGGCGATCTTGCCGCTCCGCGGGAAGGTCATCAACTCGGAGAAGTCGAAACTCAATGACATCATGAAAAATGAGGAGATCAACACGATCATCCACGCGATTGGCGCCGGGGTCGGACACGATTTCGATCTCAGTGACTGCAACTTCGACAAAGTCATCATCATGACCGATGCCGATACGGACGGGGCCCACATCCAAGTGCTCTTGTTGACGTTCTTCTTCCGTTACATGCGACCGCTCGTCGAAGCAGGCAAAGTGTTCGTCGCCTTGCCGCCGCTCTATCGCATCTCGAAAGGGAAAGGCAAGTCGGAGCAGTTCGAATACGCCTGGGACGAGGAAGCGCTCGAGAAACTCGTCAAAGTGTACAAAAAAGGCTATATCATCCAGCGCTACAAAGGTCTCGGTGAGATGAACGCCGATCAACTGTGGGAGACGACGATGAACCCGGACACACGGACACTTATCCGTGTGACGATCGATGACGCTGCCGTCGCTGACAAGCGCGTCTCGGTGCTCATGGGGGACAACGTTGCCCACCGCCGCGAATGGATCGAGGAGAACGTCGCCTTCGGGCTCCAAGAAGATGATTCGATCATCGCCAATGAACATGTGACTAAAGCGATTGAGGAAGTGATGTAACGATGTCGACGATTCAACATATTTTAAACTTGTCGCTCGAACAGGTCGTCGGAGACCGTTTCGGGCGTTACTCGAAATATATCATTCAAGACCGGGCGCTCCCGGACGCGCGCGACGGGCTCAAGCCCGTTCAGCGCCGGATTTTGTATGCGATGCACCATGAAGGCAACACGAACGACAAGGCGTACCGGAAATCGGCCAAGACGGTCGGGAACGTCATCGGGAACTACCACCCGCACGGTGACTCTTCTGTCTATGAGGCGATGGTGCGTCTGTCGCAAGACTGGAAGCTCCGCTACCCGCTCATCGACATGCACGGGAACAACGGCTCGATGGACGGCGACTCGGCTGCCGCGATGCGGTATACCGAGGCACGGCTGTCGAAGATCGCCGGTGTCATGCTGACGTCGATCGCCAAGAACACGGTCGACTACACGCCGAACTTTGACGATTCGACCGAGGAACCGCTCGTCTTGCCGTCACTCCTACCGAACCTGCTTATGAACGGGACGACCGGGATCTCGGCGGGGTATGCGACCGAGATCCCACCGCACAACTTGACCGAGGTGCTCAATCTCGCCATCGCCCGACTCGCCGGCGAAGTCGAGACACCGAATGACGCCTTCCGTTATATGCAAGGTCCCGACTTCCCGTCCGGTGGCACGGTCATGGGCAAAGACGGCATCCTGAAGGCGTTCGAGACCGGTAAAGGCAAGATCATCATCCGCGCCAAATCGGTCATCGAGCCGCTCAAGGGCGGCCGTGAACAGATCACGATCACCGAGCTCCCGTATGAGGTGAACAAGGCCAACCTCGTCAAGAAGATGGAAGAGCTCCGCCTCGACAAGAAAGTCGAAGGCGTCGCCGAAGTCCGTGACGAGACCGACCGGACCGGGGTCCGCGTCGTCATCGAATTGAAGAAAGAAGCGGACGCGGAAGGTGTGCTCCACTTCTTCTTGAAGCATACCGACCTGCAGCTCGCCTATAACTACAACATGGTCGCGATCGTGCAGCGGACACCGAAACAGCTCGGTCTGTTACCGATCATCGATGCCTATTTGAAACACGTCGAGGAAGTCGTCACCCGCCGGACGACGTTCGAGCTCGAACAGGCGAAGAAACGCGCCGAGATCGTCGACGCGCTCGAGCAAGCCATCTCAGTGCTTGACGAGACGCTTGAACTGATCCGTTCGGCCAAGGACAAGTCCGAGGCGAAGCAGAAGCTCATGGATCGCTTCTCGTTCACGGACCGTCAAGCCGAAGCGGTCGTCATGCTTCAATTGTATCGTTTGACGAACACGGACATCGTCGAGCTCCAAAGAGAAGCGAAAGTGTTGCAAAAAGAGATCGCGCGCCTCGCCAACATCTTGAACGTCGACGCGACGAAGCGGAAACTCATCTCAAAAGAGTTGACGGCGCTCCGTGACGAGTTCGGTGATGAGCGGCGTTCGGTCATCGAGGCCGAAGTCGAAGAATTGAAACTGAAGACCGAGGTCATGATCGCCGTCGAAGAGACGATGGTGTTCGTCAGCCGCGACGGCTACGTCAAGCGGTCGTCGATGCGCTCATACGGCGCCTCGAGCGAGGATATGCCGGAGATGAAACAAAAAGACCGGCCCGTCCTCCTCACACAGGCGATGACGACCGACCACTTGCTCGTCTGGACGAACAAAGGCAGCTACCTGCTCATCCCGGTCCACCAGATCCCGGAGACGAAATGGAAAGACGCGGGCCAACACGTGGCCAACCTTGTGCCGATCGAAGGCGAGCAAGTCGTCTCGGCCGACGTCGTCTCGACGTTCGAGACGGACGCGCACTGCCTGTTCGTCACGAAAGACGGCATGGTCAAACGGACACCGCTCCGTGACTATGACGCCCAGCGCAAGTCGAAGGCGCTCATGGCGCTGAAACTGAAAGGGGACGACGAGGTCGTCTTCGCCGGCATCAGTGACGGTCCAGGCCAACTCTTCCTCGTCTCTGAGCGTGGATACGGGCTTTGGTTCAAAGAAGACGACGTCCCGGTCGTCGGACAGCGTGCCGCCGGTGTCAAAGCGATGAATTTGAAAGACGGTGACGTCGTCGCCGACGCGTTCGCCTTCTTCACACCGCCGCTGTTCGTCCTCGTGACGCAACGCGGAGCGGTCAAGAAGATGAAGCTCGAGGACCAGTTCGACTGCACGAACCGCAACTTGCGTGGCACGATGCTCATCCGTGAGGTCAAATCAAAACCGCACCAGATCCGCCGCGTCCTGCCGGTGCATGGGGATGAGACGATCCACATCGTCGGCAAAGAGACCGCGAAGACGGTCAACGCGAAACAACTGACACTGCTCGACCGCTACGCCAACGGCTCATTCGTCTTCGACGAGGAGACGTTCGGTGACATCGAGGACGTCTATCTCGATTGATTCAGCAAAAGCCTGCACACATGACATGTACTGTCGCGTGTGCAGGCTTTTTTTGTCTCTATTCGTCTTTGTCAGTCATGGAACGCTCTAAGATACTGTTCCAAGTCCGTCTGTTGCCGTAGATGATGGCGCGTGTGCATCTCGATGAGCGTGTACCACTCTTGCGCGTTCAACCAGCCGAAGCCGCCATGTAGCGCTTTACAGTTCGGGTCGGCCGCGTGAATCATCGGCTCACACTTCTCCAACCGTGTGATGAGGTCGTCAAGACGGCGTTTCAAAGCTTCACGGCTATCGGTATTGTCGGGCGGGCCGTTCATTTCGTCCGGTAGTTTGATTTTAATAGGGGGGAATCCACCGTCGCTAAACAACAGCTCCCCAAACTCGGTCTTCCCGAGCGGTTGGTGCTCAGCATTCGTCAGACATGCTTCCATCTCGTCTAGATACTCATGGGCGACGACGATGATATGGTCATACATCTGCCCGATCGACCAAACATCCGTCTTCTCCTTATAGCGGAGTTGATTAGATGAGTATTGGTCGAGGTCTTGCTTGAACCGGGACAACAATTCGATAGCGGTCATATGCCTCCTCCTTCTACTGCTACGGATGTTTCCGTCGAGTATACCATGAGCCGGGTGTCGTAAACTCCAGACTGGCGCGACAAATACTTTCTTGTGGGAGCGGGTATTATGAAAAGGAACAATCAAGCCCGATGGCGAATGGGATAAGCAGGACAAACGATGGAGGGATTTCTATGTCAGACTGGCTCACATGGGCCAAACGGCTACAAGCATTATCGCAAGCGGGCTTGACGTTCACGAAGGACGAGTTCGACCGCGAGCGTTATCTCGAGCTCCAGGAGATTGCGACCGATATGTTCGAACGACAGTCGAACCTCGCCTTGCATGAGATCACTGAACTGACACACGTCAACGGCTATCCGACACCGAAGCTCGACGTACGCGGTGTCGTCTTCCGAGACGACGAGTTGCTGCTCGTGCGTGAGCGGTCGGACGGGCTGTGGACGCTGCCAGGCGGCTTCTGTGAGGTCGGGCTGTCACCGTCAGACAATATCATCAAGGAAATCGGGGAAGAGGCAGGCTTTGATGTCGCCCCGATGCGCCTCGTCGCCTTGTTCGATATGCACCGTCACCCGCACCCGCCGTTGTCACAACATTATTATAAACTGTTCATCGAGTGTGAGCTGATCGGCGGGGAAGCTCAAGTCAGCCATGAGACGAGCGAAATCGGCTTCTTCTCGCGTGACGCCTTGCCGCCGTTGTCGCTCGCCCGCAACACGCTCGAACAGCTCCATATGTGCTTTGACGCCCGGTGGCAGGACGATTGGGTCACACTGTTCGACTAGGAAAGGGGAGGTCTTATGAAAGTCACACGGATTGAAGATGTCCACCAGCTGACGTTCTATTCACCCGTCTTGCCGATCAACGTCCAATTGATCGAGAAAGAGCTCGGCTTCGTCTTGATCGATGCCGGGTTGAAGCAGAACGCCGCTGACATTTTAACGTATATCGAGGCACAAGACCGCCCCCTCCTCGCGATTCTGCTCACCCACGCCCACGGGGACCACGTCGGTGGGGTCGATACGATCCTGAAGGCGCATCCGCACGCCGAGCTTTACGTCTCACGGCGTGACGCCCGCTTGTTAGCAGGGGACCGGACGACGGACTCAGGTGAGCGGCCGCTCAACATAAAGGGCTCGTTGCCGACGATCCGGTCGCTACCGGACAAGCTGCTCGACCCGGGTGAGCGGCTGTTCGGTCTTCGCGTCTATGCCGCCGCCGGCCACACCCCGGGCTCGATCGCTTATTTCGATGAACAGCATCGCCTGTTGTTCGCCGGTGACGCGTTCCAATCACATGGGGGAGTCGCAGTGGCAGGGGACACGCGTCCGTTGTTCCCGCTCCCGGGTCTGGCGACATGGGACAAGCGGGCCGCGGTCGACCATGCCGAGCGGTTGCTTGACTTGGCGCCGCGTCATACGTTCGTCGGCCACGGCAAAGCGCTTGAAGGCACACATCGGCTCTATTTGGCACTGAAACGGGCTAAGCGTAAGCAAGCCCGTCGCTTTTCACGATAATCTTTGGGGGTATGACAGATGGAGTTACGGGAGATTCGGACGACGGATTACCGGCAAGCCGAGCAAATGCTCGAGATTCAACGGAACGCCTATGCGGTCGAGGCCGAACTGATCGGATTTGACGAGATCCCGGCCCGATATGAGACGGTCGAGGTCATTCAAAACTTGCCGGGTCTGAGCTACGGCTTATACAACGAGGAGCGGATGATCGGGTTTGTGACGATCGAGGCGGCCGAGAACACGGTCGAGATCACGAAGCTGTGCATCGATCCGACATACTTCAGGGCGCGGCTCGCGACGACGTTGTTAGAACACGTGCTCAGTCTACACGAGGACAAACTCGTCTACGTGCATACCGGCAAACATAACGGTCCGGCCAAACGATTGTATTCAAAACTTGGCTTCGAGCCGAGCGCCGAGTTTGAACCGGAACCAGGTGTCACATTGATCCGGTTTACGCGAATTTGATCCCGATCTCATAATTCTAGATTCCGTCTCACTACTTTAAGTATACTAAAGAATTGAGACGGAGTTTTATTTTTACTGATAATATATGTTATGTAAACTAAAAGAAAAAGAGAAAATCGATGTCAGATTTGACGTCTCTCCTCTCAAGTAAAATCAGAATATCTTGTACCAATACAATGTCATGTCGATGTTCGGGTTTCCAGTTTGCATGATTGTATCCACACCGCCGAGCGCAAACCCTTCCTTCGCATAAAAACGACAAGCAATCACATTGTCGTTCTGCGCTTCTAGAGATAAACCGAGCAACGAGCGCTCTTTTGCCCACGTTTCCGCAACTTCCATCAACAAGTGGCCAATCCCGCTGTTTCGATACGCTTTCTGCACAGCGATGTTTTCAATATACGCAAAACGGTTCCAATCTTTCACTACACGGATCTGTCCAATACAGTTTTCTTCGTCGAAAACCAAAAACACAGCCTTCGTCTCACTACCGATATATTCATACCAGTCCAACGAGTCGTCCGGAAAGCTGGTCTCATGTGCTTTCTCGTATAACTGCTCTTCATACGTCCAAACCTCGTTACAAAAGTTCGGCACAATCTTTCCGATGACTGAAAACGGTTCGTTTGCTTCGTTTACGACGTTGAGGGAGTACTCATCCAACGCTTTAATCGAGATATTTGGGGCTCCCTCCATTGCATCTTTCTCCTTTCCATATGTAATGACCGCTCCATCCTAGAACTATATAGTCTCATCAAACTAACCATACAGTGACGGTCAGGAGATCAGACTCGGTGGATCTGTCGACAACACTTCGATTACATCATTTGATGTCAGGAATACATAATGGTGAATATCATAAATCTCTTCGTAAATGTTTGTCGACTCTTCAGCTAGCCATTTTACATAGTTTGAATCGGTCACATTAAAGAGTGTCCAGTTTCTAAAAAAATCAGGGCCATAATTTTTGTATAACTGTTCTAGCGTTTTGAAAAGCGTTCCTTCGTCTGTATTTCGATACGAAAGCACAAGTCCATCAAACAAGAATGTATAGTTGTTTTCATCCGCATCAGTAAACACGAGCGTCAATCCGTCTTTATCGTCAATTAGAGCCTGCAGATATAGTTTAGCCGGTATCTCTTGATTGACGGTCCACCTTTCCCATTTTTCCATTTGCATCCCCTTCTTCTTTTATTATCGTCTCCCGAATAAATTACATACCCATAGTGAATAGGACCATGAAGTTCCAAAACGACAACCCGAGCGGAATGAGGGATAAGATAGTAACCCATCTTTTCTTCATGAACAGTCCAATCAAAAGTGTGGTTAGTCCGATTACTAAAACGACGATTATTGTCGTAAATGTCATGGTTGGTCCATCTCCGGTAGCTAGATTATTGTAACTGGTTTCAAAGGTAGCTGCATACCGTTCATAAAGCATATTTTACATTATTTGCTATATCCATGAGGAAATCCTTTTTCTTAGTTTCCTTTAAATAAGTCATAGCCAACATTAACGGTTTGGTGATTCAATTTCACTCATTGTGCACGTAGTTCTTCCCCCGCTCGCTCGAATCCTTTTTATACTGGTTCATATCTGTTTCGCTGCAATTGATTAACTGTATCATTCAATTGAATCCTTCATTCATCAACATGTTAGCGCTTCATGGACTTATGTTTCAAATATAACGTATCTGCTGTTTACGTGTTCTTAGTAGTTGCCTGTAGGCGTTCATCATGCTATTTTTAGACAGATGATACTTTAAGGAGGAACATGAATGAAACGTATGACAAAAGGTTTAGCAGCAGTTATCTTGCTCGCTGTCCCGCTCGCGGCGTGTGGTGATTCTAGCACCGATCAGGCCGATACGACACGTTGGGATGAGATCAAAGAAGAAGGTACGCTCACGGTCGGTACGGCTGGGACACTCTATCCCGCCTCGTTCCGTGAAGAAGAAAGTGACGATTTGACGGGGTTTGACGTCGAGGTCATGAAAGAGATCGGAAAACGTCTCGACCTCGAGGTCCAGTTCAAAGAAATGGCGTTCGACAACATGTTGACGAGCGTCCAGAACGGACAAGTCGATGTCGTGGCGAACGATATCTCGGTGACGGACGACCGCAAAGAGAAGTTTGCTTTCTCCGTACCGTATAAGCACACGTACGGGACGGCGATCGTCCGGAAGAGCGATCTTTCAGGCATCAAGTCGCTCGAAGACTTGAAAGGTAAAAAGGCAGCTGGTGAAGCGACGACCGTCTTCATGGACGTGGCGCGCCAGTATGGGGCTGAAGAAGTCATCTACGACAACGCGACGAACGATCAGTATCTTCGCGACGTGTCGACAGGTCGGACCGACGTCATCTTGAACGACTACTACCTCCAGACGCTCGCCCTCGCCTTCTTCCCGGAATTCGATATCGCGATCCACCCGGATATCGCCTATAACCCGCAAGACGTCGCACTCTTGATGAATCAAGACAACGTCGACTTGCAAGAGAACATCGACCGCGTTCTTGAAGAGATGCTTGAGGATGGCACGGTGAAGCAGCTGTCCGAACAGTTCTATAACGGTGCTGACGTATCCGTCGAACCGGACGTCGACGCGACAATCGTCGAATTGGACTAAGGCGATATGTTCGAAGGTGTGAAGTGGGAAGCGATCTTTGACGCCGACCTCGCCATCCGCTCGTTCCCATACTTGCTAGGTGGGCTACCGAACACGCTCTGGATTTCCTTCCTCAGCATGTTCTTCGGTTTAGTGTTAGGGCTCGTGCTCGCGCTCGGGAAGCTGTCTCCGTCAAAGCTAGTGCGTTATCCGTCGACGTTTTACGTCTCGTTCATGCGCGGCGTCCCAATCTTGATTATCTTGTTCATTCTCTACTCAGGATTCCCGTTCATCGGCATCGAGTTCGCGGCGCTGACGGCAGCGATCATCGGCTTCAGCTTGAATTCGGCGGCCTACATCGCGGAGATCATCCGCGCCTCGATCCGTGCCGTCGACAGAGGTCAGCTTGAAGCGGCCCGCTCGCTCGGCATGAATAAGTGGCTGACGTTGAAAGGGGTCACGTTGCCTCAAGCGACGAGGATCGCCCTGCCCCCGCTTTCGAACGTGTTCCTTGATCTGATCAAGGCGAGCTCGCTCGCCGCGATGATCACCGTCCCTGAGATCTTCAACAAGGCGAAGATCGTCGGCGGTCGTGAGTTCGACTATATGACCGTCTACTTGGTCGTCGCTCTCATCTACTGGGGCATCTGTACGT
This sequence comes from Exiguobacterium sp. SH31, assembly GCF_001816105.1. Lineage (NCBI taxonomy): Bacteria > Bacillati > Bacillota > Bacilli > Caryophanales > Exiguobacterium > Exiguobacterium sp. SH31. The sequence goes on along the minus strand of NZ_LYTG01000006.1, from coordinate 27,279 downwards.
TCATGTCGTTCTTCCAAGATTGGCTCGAGCGGCATTTCGAACGCTATTTGGATACACCGAAACGATGACTTTGCGGTCATCGTTTTTTGTTTTCCTTTTTGTGTAAGCGTCGAGTGTGCTATGATTTTCTTAATTATCAGAAAAAAGACGGGGGAATTTTATTATGGTGCAACAATGGACGACACATTTAAACGGTTTAGTGATCGGGCAATCGAAAGCGATCAAGCTGTCGACGATCGCCTTGCTTTCAGGGGGACATGTCTTACTCGAGGACCGGCCGGGGACGGGCAAGACGACGCTCGCCCGGAGCCTTGCCTCCTCCGTATCGGCCGCTTTCCAGCGCGTGCAATGTACGCCGGACACGTTGCCGAGTGACATTTTAGGGATGGAACTGTTCAATCCGACGACAGGTGCGTTCGAACGTCGGACCGGACCGATCTTCACATCGATCTTACTCGTCGATGAGATCAACCGGACGACACCGCGGACACAGTCGGCGCTCTTAGAGGCGATGCAAGAGCGTCAAGTGACGCTCGGTGAGGTGTCGCTCCGTTTGCCGGACCCGTTCTTCGTCATCGCGACGCAGAACCCGTTCGATGGACAAGGGACGTTCCCGCTTCCGCAGGCACAGCTCGACCGGTTCCTGTTCAAGCTCTCGCTCGCCCCGCTGTCACGGGAGTCAGAGCGCCGACTGCTCCGGAACGAGCATTTGAGCGCAGCGCCGTTCACGTTGAAACATGAAGAGCTCGCCGTGATGCAGCAAGCCGTCCGTGACGTGACGCTGCACGAGGCGATGGAAGACTATCTGCTCGACTTCGTCGAGGCGCTCCGGCACCACCGGGACATCGAGGTCGGGCCGAGCCCGCGGGCGACGCTCGCCTACACGATGGCGGCCCGGGCCCACGCCTACATGGACGGACGGGACTACGTCGCACCGGAAGACATCCGGGCGCTCGCCTTGCCGATTCTCGGGCACCGCATCGTCTTGACGGTCGAGGCATCGCTCAAGACGAAACCGTCGAAACTGATCAAATCTGTGTTAGAGACCATCGCGGTCCCATCCGAGGTGTGACATGCAACTCGTCAGCCCGCGCTATCTAGAATCCGGCTACATGTGGCTCTTGTTCGTCGTCGGGGTCTTCACGGCGCTTTACGGGAACGTGTTCCTCGCGAGCGCCTTGCTCGGCGTCAGCATCTACGCGCTCATCATGCCCGAGCTGTTGTTCCGCCTGGCCGAACACGTCCGTGTCGAAGTGACAGACGAACTGAAACTGTTCCCGGGTGACGAAGAGTCGTACGTCATCCGCCTCATCTCGACTGCGAAAGTCCCGCTCGGTGTCGTCCGCTTGTCGGGTTATCTCCACCCGACCGTCGAAGTGGAAAACCACGCCTTCTGGCGCCAGGAGAATTATGTCGGCGGCGAGGCGGTCGTCTCTTACGACCTACCGCTCAAAGCCATCAAGCGAGGTCCGATCCGTGTCGAGGCGATCGGCATGGAGATCCGTGACCCGCTCCGCATGTTCTCGCTCTATAAAGAGGAACCGCTCGCAAGGATCGGGTACGTCTTCCCAGAGTTTCTGCCTTATCCGATCCCGAAACGCCCGCCGACGCTACCGGGCGAGGAGATGGTGCGTCATAGCGCCTACCGGGACCCGGAGACGTTCCAGTCGGTCGCCCCGTATCACGGTCAACCGATGCGTCAACTGTACTGGTCGGCTTACGCGAAGACGGGCGAACTGCTGGCCCGGACCGAACAGCCCGTCCAGGCGAACGAGTACGTCGTCGTCTTGGACCTGTTGACGAAAGACGGGCGCTCCCTCACCCATCAGATGGAACGGGTGATCTCGCAAGCGGCGGCGCTGTGCCGTGACTTCGAGAAAGAGAACGCGAGCTATGGGCTGATCGTCCCGACGCTGACGAAAGACGGGATCACGTACGACCTCGCACCTGGGAGCGGCGAGACCCATTTCCGCAAGGTCATGACGACGCTCGCTTGTCTGTCGGAACGAGACTTCCCGATGGCCCGGTCATTGTTCGAAAGGAAAGTCGCCAAATACGGCGGCAGCCAATCGATTCTTCGGCTCGGAGGTGACGGCAAATGAACTGGCTCTGGTGGTTGTTCGCGGCATTTTATGTCGGTCACGTCTATCCGCTCGTCTTCCTGTTGACGCTCCGTCTGCCGCGGAACTGGCAGCTCGGCGTCCAGACTTTGCTCAGTATCGGTGCGCTCTGGTTCTCGTATGAGATGAGCATCACGTTGCTGTTGTTCACGTATGTGCACGCCTTCATCCGCACGCTCGATTGGACCGACCGTTACGCGATCGCGAGCGTGTTGTTCTTGATCACGGATTGGCTGTTCCCACCGGCCGAGCAACCGCTCCTCATGATCGTGTTCCCGTTCCTGTTTTTGTTTTGGCAACGGAGCCTATATTACCGTCGCGACTATAAACGGATGTTGTCGACGCTCGTCGTCGGCCTAGCGGTCGGTCTCGGACTGGCTTTTGTCATCCGGACGGTCAAAGAGCTGTTGTTCGGCGACCTCATCACTTGGATCCGACCGTTCTTGCTTTGGATCGGCGGCTGGTTCGATGGGATCACGCTCGACCCGTCCGACCGGGTCAACCGATTCATGATACCGGACAACCCGAACCTCGATGCCGAGACGATCGCGAACGAGACGTTGCTCGAATCGGCGAAGAATCAGTCTTCCGCGCTAGTCATCTTCTTCATCGTCCTGCTCATCGGCGGTGTCCTGTTGTTCTTCTATTTACAAAAGCGAAAAGAGATCCACGAAGTGCTGTCGGTCCCGAAAAAGGCCCATCAGACGGCACGGACGGAACGTCGCTTGACGCGGACGCCACGTGATGTCCGCTTGCTCGAGGCCGGACGCCGGCTCGAACAGGTGCACCCTCGCCATCGCGAGGAGACCGCGCACGAGTGGTTGGAACGGATCGACTTTACCGATGGAAGCTTGTTCGCAAGTTGGCTCGAGGCGGCCGAGTACGGTGAGAAAGAAGCGCCGACCACGGTCGTCGAGGCGTTTGAACGACACGTCAAACACGTGTTGAAAAAATAAAACCAGCCAAGATGTTCGGGATTGAACCCGGGCGTCTTGACTGGTTTTATTATAGGATTGGACTCAACAGACGCGACACGCTCTCTTTGAAACGGATCCATTTCGTCCGTGTCTCATAACGTTCGAGCGTCAACAGCTCAGCGCACGATTTGTCGCGGTCGAATGCGTCGATGACGGACCGGGCGACAGCCTCATCATAGACGAGGGCTGAAATCTCGAAGTTGAGGTGGAAGCTGCGGGCGTCGATGTTCGTCGTCCCGATCGAAGCGACCTCGCCGTCGATGACGAGCGTCTTCGCATGCAAGAAACCGCCCTCGTACGTATACACCTCGGCCCCGTACCGGACGAGTTCGGCCGCATTGGCGTATGTCGCCCAGTAGACAAACATGTGGTCCGGTTTGTTCGGGATCATCAGTTGAATCTTCGTCCCTGACATGAGGGCGATCCGGCAGGCGTCAAGGAAACTCGCGTCCGGGATGAAGTATGGCGTCTGAATGTAGATCGTCTCTTTCGCTTCCCCGATCATCTTGACGAGCATGTTCTTTAAATGCTCCGTCGTCGAGTTCGGACCGGAGGTGACGATCTGGACGGGTGACTTGAACGCCTCGAGTGTCTTGCCTGGCCAAATGAACTCTTCTTTCAACGCTTTTCGTTTCGTCGGTACGGAACGGTTCCAATCGAGCAAGAACCGTTCAAGCAACTCTTGGACCGCCTCCCCGTTCATCCGCAGATGGACGTCACGCCAATAGCCGAAATGCTGGTTCGTCCCCATGTACTCGTCGCCGACGTTGAAGCCGCCGATATAGCCGATGTCCCCGTCGATGACACACAGCTTGCGGTGATTGCGATTGTTGACTCGGAAGTTGATGCCGAGGCTCGACGGGAAGAACGACTTGACCTCGCCTCCGCTTTCAAGCAGCTCTTTGAAATGTTTACGTCTCAGCCCTCTCGAGCCGACGGCGTCATAGAGCAACCGGACCCGGACACCGGCTTGGGCCCGTTTGGTCAGCGCCGCAATCAACGCCTGGCCGAGCGAATCGTTCTGGATGATGTAGTATTGGATATTGATTTCTTGTTTGGCCGCCTCGATATCGTCGAACAAGGCCGCGAACTTCTGTTTCCCGTCATGGATGACTTGGATGTCGTTATGATACGTGACGAGCGCGTTCGTCGACGACAGGTTCAACCGGGCGAGACGCCGGTATTTTGCTAACAGCGGATCTTGCTTGAAGATCAGCTGGTTCCCATCCAACTCATCGAGCTGTTGTTGGACGTGCAACGCATACTCACTACGCCGCTCTTCATCGACTTGATAGAAGTTGTTCGACTTGATCAAACGACCGAAGAAGATATAGATGAAGAAGCCGATGAGCGGCAAAAAGAAGAGGACGAGCAGCCAGGCCCATGTCGAGCCGATGTCGCGCCGTTCAAAGAAGATGATCGTGATGGCGAACGTCATGTTCAAGATGACGAGCAGGATGCCGAACACGCTGATGATGATTTCTGTCGTGAGCATCAGGTTCTCCCCCCTTTTACGATTTGGTACATACCCGGTTTTTCTGACCAGACAAGACCTGATATATCTAGTTTGCCTGATTTCGAAGGAGAAAGGTATACGAGCTTGCAGGTTTGAGTGAATAGAACGCAAAAAAACACCGCGCCTGCGGTGTTTTTGGGGTCGATCGATTAGTTTAAGACTTTGATTGTGATTGATTTACGACCGAAGTTGAGCGCTTGCTGTTGTGTCGGCATCAAGAGGTCAATTTTGTTCCCTTTGATTGCGCCGCCAGTGTCTCCAGCGATTGCTTCGCCGTAGCCTTCAACCCATACTTTAGAGCCGAGCGGGATGACTGAAGGGTCAACCGCAATGACTTTTTGGTTCGGGTTCGAACGAACGTCGATACCTGTTGCCGTGATACCAGAGCAACCTGCACAATATGGCGTGTACGCCGTTGCTTCAACTGTCATCGTCTTACCCGAAGCCGGAGCTTGAGTTTGCGTTGTAGACGTAGACTGTTTTGTCACCGGTGCAGACGTTGATGCTTTTGGTTTAGCTGCTGGTGCACTGTTCGCAACCGATGCTGCTTTGGCACCTTTCACAGCGAATTGTTGACCAGGGAAAATGAGATCTGATTTAAGACCGTTCCATGTCATCAATTGATTGACAGAGACACCGTTGTTTGTCGCGATCCGATACAACGTGTCGCCTGATTTAACTGTGTAAGTGTTTGAAGAAGCTGTCGCTTTTGCTTCCGACTTCGCAAGCTTCAACACTTGGTTAGGATAAATCATATTCGAGTTTAAGCTATTTGCTTGTTTGATGTCGTTCACAGATACACCGTTGTTCACGGCGATACGGTACAAAGTATCTCCAGACTGAACCGTGTGTGTTGATGCTGCCGAAGCTGGAGCAGCGACTCCTAAACTAAGGCCAGCGAGTGCCGTTAGTGTCAATAGTGGTTTTTTCATAAGAATATTCCTCCCTTTTCTAACGCTCCCTTACTGTAACACCTCTATATTTCACTGCCGTTACAGGCTGATATGAGAGTGATATCAGTTCAGTTACAGAAGCTTTCAGGGAGATGAGAGGAGTCTGAATTCTTACAATCTAGATAAAAATGGCTTTGTTGAGCCGTTTTCAGCTATACTGATAAGGTGAGAAAGGAGGTTTTAGTCTTTGGAACTATTACTGCTGTATTACATTGTGACTAATTTACTAGCGTTTATGTCATTTTTCCTCGATAAACGACGTGCAAAATCCGGGGCTTGGCGTATTTCGGAACAAACGTTGCTCATTCTCGTCTGGATCGGGGGAGCGTTTGGGGCTTATGTCGCGATGCGCCTCTTCCGTCACAAGACGTTGAAGCCGAAGTTTCGGATCGGGGTCCCGGTCGCGATTCTCGTTCACGCCGGGATCACGTCACTTTTCATCTTCTGAATTGATCCGGCTATCTTTTCTGCTCCATTATATAGAAGGAACGTGATAAGACGTCTCGTGACAATAAGTATATAAATGTCGGATTAATCATGAATTCATCGGGTTCAAGACTGTCAGCCCGGTGCAATCCCGAAACAAATGTTCAAATATTGAGGTGGGATGAAGATGTTGGAACAAAGTTCACTTCAGAGCGTGGAATCGTCAACAGGCGCGGTCATGACAGCTATGATCCACGTGACCGATCACTTCCACGCCTTTATAGTGAGGGCAGGTCGCGTCAACTTGATGGTCAACGGGGACCGTCATAGTCTCCGCACCGGGTCGGGCCTTTTGTTAGCGCCGGGGCAACTGTATCAAGTCGTTTCGTCCGAAGAAGCGACTCGGTTCGTCGACGTCCGTGTCGATCCATACGACTTGTTCGCACCGTTGCTTGCCGAAAGGTTCGTCACGCCGTTCATGACGGGGGCGACGTTGCCCCTAAAACTCCTCACGCCGACCGAGCGCGCGGAGAAGGCCGTGTTAGATACGATCGACAAGGTATCCCGAAGTTTACATGGCGACTCATCGTTCGCCCTCTTAGATGCCACGCTCCAGATGGCGGTCGTCTGGCGTTACTGGATTCAACAGACAAACGAGCAACCGCGATTGGTCGGTCAAGACCGGATGAAGGCGATGCTCGCTTATATCCATGAACATGTGACGGAGCGCGTGACGCTCGAACAGATTGCCGAGGCCGGTGGCTTGAGCCGGGCGGAATGTTGCCGTTATTTCACGAAGTGGACCGCCACGAGCCCGCTCGCCTATGCGTGTGACGTCCGCATGGAAGCGGCGGCGCATCAGTTACAAGAGACGACGGAGTCGGTCGCCGCAATAGCGAGTCACTACGGCTACACGAGCGTCAGTCACTTCGTCCAGACGTTCAAGAAAGTACATAAGGTCACCCCGCTCGTCTACCGCAAGGGCAAGAAGACCAAGTGAAGAGGAAATGAAAACAGGAGTCTGGCCGCCGAGTTTCGATGGCTAGACCCCTTCTTTTTGCGTTCTCGATGGACGAGAGACGATTTCATTCCTCATGCACGACCGACACGATGACATTTCCAACTTTCTGACCGGCGTCCACATAGCGGTGCGCTGCGACGATTTCCTCCATCGGATAGATCGAATCGATGACGGCCTTCAGGTCTCCGGCTTCAAACATCTGATTCAACAGGCTCAGATCTTCTTTCCGTTCGCTTGCTACTCCCTGTCCGGCAACCGAACTGAACCGGCCTTTTTCCCCGACATGTTTACGAGCCATCCGCTTATCGATTTTTCCTGCCGCGTCAAACACAGCGTCGTACGTTGTCAGTTCGCTGTCATAGCCCTCTTTTGTATAATCGATGACTACGTCTGCGCCAAGGCTTTTGACCAATTCGAAGTTTCGTTCCCGACAGACACCTGTCACGTGAGCACCGAAATGTTTGGCAATCTGTACCGCGATGGAACCGACCGCCCCGGAAGCTCCGTAAATCAATACGGACTTCGCTTGTTCGATGTTCACCTTACGCAAAAAATGAAGGGCTGTCGTTCCACCGAACGGAAGACTGGCTGCTTCTGCAAAGCTTGCGTGTTTAGGCATGATCTCGACACATTTCGTCTCTTTGATACACGCATATTCGGCGTAGCCGCCAAATCGCATCCCGGTCAGCGCATAGACACGATCTCCCACTTTAAAGTTCTCCACGCGACGACCCGTCTCCACCACTTCACCTGCTAGGACGACACCTAAGACAGGCTGTCTCGGGGCGTTAAAGCCGACGACGACCCGCATCGGCAACTTACCTGCTGCCGGTACATCTAACGCACGAAGCCGGCGGTCCCCGGATTGAACGGCTGATGCGTGTACTCTAATCAGCAGTTCGGTTGCTTTCGGTACAGGCTTTTTAATTTCCTGAAGCTGTAACACATCCGGCGGACCATATGCGGTACAAATCACTGCTCTCATCGTGTACCTCCTCACAAGTCGCTTGTCTTTTAGCGGGCGGTCCAACCACCGTCTGCTTTCAAGACGTCCCCGTTGACGAAGCTCGAGTCACTCGAAGCGAGGAACAGCGCGGCGTTTGCGATTTGATCCGGTTCGCCAATCGGTGCTTCTCCTGCCCCTTGAATGGCGCGCATCCCGAGCTCGCTCGGCGCCGTGATCGTCGCCCCGATGTTCGTATTGACCCCGCCTGGTGCGATGGCGTTGGCCCGAATCTTGCCGAACGTGCCATACGTCGCGGCGATGTTTTTCGTAAGGCCGATGAGCGCGTGTTTTGATGCGACATACGCGGCCCCGCCTCGTGTCCCGAACAAGCCGCCGACCGAGGCGATATTGATGATGACCCCGCCCGACTCCTGTTTCTCCATCACGTTGATGGCGGCCCGGGCGATCTTCATCGGACCGGTCAAGTTGACCGCGATGACACGGTCCCACACGTCGTCGGTCACTTCACCGACCGTCATGAAGTTGTCCATGATGCCGGCGTTGTTCACTAAAATATCGAGTGAGCCGAACTGCCCCGTCGCCGTCGCGACCATGTTGTCGATGTCCGCTTGCTTCGTCACGTTCGCGGCGATACCGACCGCTTCCCCGCCGGACGACTTGATCTCACTTGCGACCGCCTCGACCGTATCCCCGTTCATATCGACGGCGACGATGCGAGCACCTTCCGCGGCGTATAGCTTGGCGATGGCCCGCCCCATTCCAGAACCGGCACCGGTCACGAGCGCTGTCTTGCCTGATAGTTTCACACAGCATTCCTCCTTGGCTAAGTAGAAGACGACACAGCAAAACGACAAGTGCGGACTGAACACGTGTCAGTACTCTATACCCGAATTTTTAAGTGACCTGCATGCTGTTATGGAAGAATGTTCTTCTTTTCGTACGATATCTCCTTTACAATGAAAGGAATACATATATTGGGATTTGAGGAAGGATTGATGACTTGGGACGATATGATACTGAAGTGATCGGTAGCGGGTCTCCGCTGTTGTTCCTACCGGCTGGGGGATTCTCAGGAAACGAGGGACTGACGCTCGCCGAGGCGCTTGCCGACGACTTCGAGGTCCATCTGCTCGATCTGCCAGGGTTCGGTCGCAGCGAAGGACTCAAAGGGAGAGTCACTTCTTTGGAATTAGCGGATTGGGTGAACGGCTATATCGTGGAAGCAGGACTCGGCCTTGTCCATGTGAGCGGTCACTCGCTCGGGGGCGCGGTCGCACTCGCGTTTGCCGCCCATTACCCTGAAAAGCTGGAACGGCTCGTCTTGCTCGATGCCGGACATAAGCCGTTCCCGCGTGTCCCACTGCAAGAATATGGCGCGTTTGGACTCGTCGTACCGCTCTTGAACGTGATCTACCGCATACTTGGGCCGGCAGCCGTCCGGAAAATCGAGGCGAAATTCATAACGGACAAAGCGGCAGAACCGATTTCAGAGGAACAGTTCAAAGCGTTCTGCACGCAGACGGGTTTACCTGAGCGGGACGAAGTATGCCGGGCCTTGGACGCTCCTGCCAAACTAGGTCCCGGTGGAATGAACTTACTGTTCGGCTACTATAACTTGGACATGAGCCGACTCATGAGTATGCTCCGCGTACCGACGCTTCTCGTCTACGCTGACTTTATCGGCGTGGACACGAAAGAAGCTGAATTGACGAAGTCTGCCGTTGCGAGTCTTCAGCAAGACCGACTTCCGGTCACCTTTCAGTCCGTTCCCGGAGGTCACTTCGTTCATTGGAGTCCGGAGTTCCCGCTCGAGCGGGTGCGTCAGTTTTTATTATCAACACAAGGAGCGAGTTCTTATGAAGCGTAATCAACAGATTGTGCTCATCATCGTCGTTGTGTTGCTACTCTCTGCCGGGATTGTCTGGCAAGTGGAATCGACCGAGCAACCCGAATTATCAGCGACGGCCGAGCCCATCCTGGTCCATCAGGTCGCTGACCCTGAGATGACAATCCGTTTCTTCACAGAACGCTACTCAACGGACGAGCTGAGCGATGAACTGTTCATCGAAGGCATCGGCTTAGAGATTACCATCGACGACCGTGTCGAATCGGTCACGTCCCGCTCGCTGTCAGATGATGGTCTCACCTGGTCGGTCGACGGACGGACGTGCGGGGATGAGCCAGACTGTGTTCCGTTTGATATCTTATATGGGATGAATCATGGGACGACGACACGTGTCGTCGTCGAGTTGGACGGGGACCGGTTCGAGCCGGAATTAATGAAGACGAAAGCCGGGAATGACGTTTGGTTCGTCGTCGTCGACCAAATCGAATCGATTGACGCCATCACGGGTTATGACGCCTCGGGTGACGTCGTGTATCGCTATCCTCAATGAAAAAAGAGATTCGGGGAGTAGTCCCCAAATCTCTTAACGTTCACAGGCGATTCCGTCTCTATCACGGTCTTTCCCAATGTTTGCTTGGTAGAGTGCCGCGTTGACGAGCGGCTTATACTGCGTCTTGCCGCCTTTGTTTTTGATGGTCTTGTTTTTCGCGACACCACCCTTGTAGGTTTTGTTGAGCTCGGTACAGTTTTTAAACTTTTTGGCAGCGGCATCAGCCGGATTCGCAGGAGCGAGGCTCAGCGTAAACAAAGCGAGACAGGCCACAGTTGCACGAAGCAGTTTCTTCATTCTTATTTCCTCCAAATTAGCAGACGATACGTCTAGCAGTTTTCATCATTATACGGTTGATTACGAGAAATATACCTCTTTTGCAAATATGATAAAGACAGAAAGGAACGTGTTTTATTATGGATTTGTTTATTTTAATGCAAGAGCGCGCGGTACCTCTGCTCGTGCTCACATTTTTCTTGGTACTGAATCTTGCATTCCTAATAGGGGTTTGGAAGAAACGGATCAACTTCTCAAAACTTTTTTTGCTGTTCGCCAGCTCACTCGCTGTGGTTCTCATGATTTCATCCGTCATGCTCATCACATTTACGTTATTCGTCGGCTATAATCAGTGACTTTTGCAAATTCCTATTGCCGCAACATCTGTAGAAGGAATAAACCCACCTCTTTTTTTGAAAGAGGTGGGTTTATTCATGGAAAATTATTTTGTCGCTTCGTATTCCAACGCTTCCCCGTTCGTCTCGATGACGTGCTTATACCAATCGAACGAGTCTTTCTTCATCCGCTCCATCGAGCCGTTGCCTTCATTATCACGGTCGACGTAAATCATGCCATACCGCTTCTTCATCTCGCCCGTCGTGAACGAGACGATGTCGATGATGCCCCATGGCGTGTAGCCGATCAAGTCGACGCCGTCATAGACGACCGCTTGTTTCAGCTGCTCGATGTGGGCCTTCAAGTAATCGATGCGGGCCGCGTCGTGAATCTTTCCATCGACGATCTCATCGACGGCGCCAAAACCGTTCTCGACGATGAAGAGCGGGATCTGATAGCGGTCGTACAACCGATTCAGCACGTAGCGAAGACCGACCGGATCGATCGCCCAACCCCAGTCGCTCGACTTGATATATGGGTTCTCGACACCGTTCGGCAGGCCACCGTTGACGATGTCGCCGCTGTTGTCAGCGACGACGTCGCTCTTCACGGTCGTCGACATGTAGTAGCTGAAACCGAGGTAGTCGACAGTCCCGTTCTTCAAGATGTCGTCGTCCCCGTCTAGAATCGGGATGTTGTAGCCTTCACGCTCGAACTCGTTCAAAGCGTAGCTCGGATAGAACCCGCGTACTTGCACGTCCGGGAAGAAGTAGCGCTGGCGCATCATCTCCTCGGCGAGCATGACGTCGTCCGGGTTCGACGAATACGGATAGATCGGCACGTGCGATACCATCGCCCCGATCTCGAAGTCCGGGTTGATCGCTTTCCCTTTGGCGACGGCGAGCGCACTCGCAATCAACTCATGGTGCCCCGTCTGATACATGACCTCACGGGCGTTCTCGCCTTCCTCGACGATGACGCCTGAGTTCGTCCAGAGGAAGAGCGGATTGTTGACGTCCATCTTGTTATTGATCTCGTTGAACGTCATCCAATATTTGACCTTGTCTTTGTAACGGTCGAAACAGACCTCGGCGAAGCGGACGAAATGGTCGACGACGGCCCGGTTGCGGAACCCGCCGTACTCACGGGCGAGGTGGAGCGGCATCTCGAAGTGGGACAACGTGATGATCGGCTCGATGCCGTGCTTCAACAGCTCATCGAACAAGTCATCGTAAAACTTGAGCCCGGCCTCGTTCGGTTCGGCGTCGTCACCGTTCGGGAAGATGCGGCTCCAGCCGATCGACGTCCGGAGACACTTCAAACCCATCTCGGCGAACAAGGCGACGTCTTCTTTATAGCGGTGGTAGAAGTCGATTGCCTCATGGTTCGGATAAAACTCGTCCGGCTCGACCTTGTCCGTGATCCGGCGTGCGACGCCATGGGCGCCTGCTGTCAAGACGTCGACGACGCTCGGGCCTTTGCCGTCGGCGTCCCAGCCGCCTTCAAATTGATGGGCGGCGAGGGCGCCACCCCATAGAAAATCTTTCGGTAATGTCTTCATGTTTATTCCTCCTTATTGATGAACAATCGTGAGCATCGGTGTCGTCGTGTCAGTCTCATCGCTCGGTTGAACGAGCACATCAGCATAAGTCGAGCTGTTCGTCACGATGACTGGTGTGATACTTGATAAGTTATGGGCGGCAATCATGTCGCGATCGAACGTCATCAATACATCGCCCGCTTTGAAGCTGTCCCCATCTTTGACGTGGACAGTGAACGGTTTCCCGTCAAGTGTCACGGTGTCGAGCCCGACGTGAATCAAGAGCTCGATCCCTGAGTTCGAGCGCAGTCCAATCGCATGTTTTGTCGGTGCGACCATGACGACCGTCCCATCTAATGGCGCCACAATGTTATTCCCGTTTGGTTCGACGGCGTAACCTTTCCCCATTGCCCCAGAGCCGAACACGTCGTCCGGGACATCACTCAAGGCGATGACTTTCCCTGATAGCGGTGCAGAGATCGTTTCTTCTTGGACGACCGTCGCGCTCGCTTCCGCTGTCGCTGGCGTCGCCAATTCTTCATTTGCCTGTTTGGCAGTGTCTTCCCCGAAGCCGAAGATTTGAATCAAGATGACCGGGAGGATGATGGCAATCGCCGTCCCGATTAACAGTCCCCAAATCGATGTCGGCACGTCTTCACTGATTCCGTTCACGAGCGTGAGCGGACCTGGCAGACCGGCGTAGGCAAAGTAGTATGGGGTGAAGAAACTTGCGACGATGGCACCGGTCGCACCCGAAATGCATCCGAAGATGAATGGTTTCTTGAAGCGTAGCGTCACACCGTAGATGGCAGGCTCGGTGATCCCGAACAGACCGGTGATTCCTGCCGACACTCCAACTTTTTTGATTTCCTGACTTTTCGCTTTCAAGATGACACCGAGGACGGCGCCGACTTGGGCGATGACGGCGATCGTCTGATAGGCTTGGAACGAATCACGGCCGTATAGGTCGAAGTTGGCGAGCACCATCGGCGTCACACCCCAATGGACGCCGAAGATGACGACGACTTGCCAAAGTCCCCCGATGATGGCACCTGCGAGCATCGGTGCGTTCTCCGCTAAGAAGTTATACCCGTTCGCGATCCCGACCGCACCCATCGTCGTGATTGGTCCGATGACGAGGATCGTGAGCGGCACCATGAGCACTAAACTGAAGAATGGGACGAACAAAGGACGAATGACTTCATTCATATGCCGGTTCAAGAACCGCTCGACGTAAGATAAGATCCAGACGAGGAAGAGCGGTGGCAAGACGGAAGACGTGTACGTCGTACCGGACAAGGCAATCCCAAGGAAGCTTATCGCCTCCCCTGACGTGATGCGTGCCGCCATCTCGGACCATGTCGGACTGACCAAGGCCGCACTTGCCGCGACGGAAATGAACGTGTTCGTCTTGAAGTGTTTTGATGCCGTGATGGCGATAAAGATCGGTAAGAACGTGAACGGTGCCCATGAGATGAAGCTGAACACTTCGTACGTCCCCGTCTCGGCGAAACCTTCAAATACCAATGTCGTTAGAATGAGTACACCTTGCAAAATCCCGGCTGCCGCTAAAATATAGATGAACGGCGCGAACACCGCGGACATCGTCGCGATGATCCGGTTGAGTATCGTTCCTTTTTGGTCCGCCTCCGTTTCAGTGCCTTCGATTTTTACGAGCTGCGTGAACTCCTCGAACACTTCTCCGACGTGCTGTCCGATGACGACTTGGAACTGTCCGCCCGTCTCGACGACCGTGATGACGCCTGGCATCGCCATGACACGCTCTTTCGCCTGCGGGTTTGACCGCTTCAAGACGAGACGAAGCCGTGTCGCACACCGGGCTGCGTTGATGATGTTGTCTTCCCCGCCGACAGCCTCCAAGATGTCCTTGGCGAGTTTTGAATAATCCCGAACTTTACTCAAGTGAATACCCTCCTTTTTTCATAACGCTTACATTTTGTACACCCTTACTATAATTGTACCGGTACAATTAATCAATAGCGATACAATAAAAAAGTTTGTGAACGTTTAGCAAACATGTGTGTGGTATAATGAAGGCAACATTTTCAAGTAGATGAGGGATGAACGTGCTAAAATACCAACAGATTGCAGCAGAGATCGAACAGTACATCAATCAACATGATTTGAAACAAGGCGATAAACTTCCCGTGCTCGAACAGTTGATGAGCCAATATGCCGTCAGTAAGAGCACGGTGACGAAAGCGCTCGAACTGCTCGAACGGCGTGGGGTAGTCTTCCAACTTCGCGGGAGCGGCATCTTCGTCCGGCGTCATAACCGCCCGGGCTACATGAGCCTGTTCTCGACGCAAGGGTTCAAGAGCAATCTCGGCGACCGCGTCTTGACGTCGGACGTGCTCGACGTCTCGGTCACAAAACCTGACGAGACAGTTGCGCAGAACCTCGGGATCGACGTGACGGACGACGTCTATCACGTCGAACGGGTCCGCTTCGTCGATGGCGAGGTGCTTTGTCACGAGGAGTCGTATTACGTGAAGCAAATCGTCCCGTATTTGAACCGGGAGATCGTTGCCGACTCGATCTTCGATTATGTCCAGAGCGCGCTCGGCGTCACGATCGGCTTCTCCGACATGTACATGCAGGTCGGTCGGTTGAACGCGTCGGAAGCCGGATACCTCGGCCTGCAGGAAGACGACCCGACGCTTCGGATCGAGACGATCTTTCACCTTACGAACGGGAAGCCGTTCGATTACTCACGTATCACGTACCATTACGAACACTCCCAGTTCGTCGTACAGGCGAACGGGCCGTACATGTGAAAACACCGCTCTACGCGATTTGCGTGGAGCGGTGTTTTTGTGTGGTTCAGATGAGCGGTTTACGTTTCAAATCCAGTAACGTATCATCCGTTTTGTGAAGCAATTCGTTGAATCGTTCTGCACCATGCGCTTCGATGAACGCTTCTTCGGATGGGAAGATTGGAATGAACCAGATTGGGATAACGGTTTGTTCGTCCCCTTCATATACATGAAACGATTCATCAAAATAAAACGGCGTCGCCACATAAATCGAGGAGAATTTTAATCGTTTGAAGACGTTAGGTGGGAGTTCAAAATATTCGCCGAGTTTGAAAGCGTGATGTGTCTCGAGTGCATGCATCGTTAATTGCCACAACAACTCAAGCACGTCCTCATACGAACGTTTTTGTTTAAAACTCAACAGTAACTCTTGATGTGTATGTGTCCCGTCCTCGTTTTGTAGCGTATGCCAATGAAGGCCTAGCGTCGAAATCGTGAACGTATCGGTTATAGGGCTATCATTAAACTGTAAAAACTGGACGGTCTGTTCTAACAATTCCTCTGTCTCGAATTGATTCGTGAATTCTCCACAATGGGATTCGAGGTGCTCTAAATAATTCAATGGTTGCTCCTACTTTCTTTTAAGTGGTAGTGATGCGCATTCGACTCTATTGAGTCAAATAGTTATACGCATCAGAATCGACTGCGCATATTTTTCGAATATAGTTTAAACGATCAGATTCGCTAGGGAAAGTTTGAGGCGTGAGTATGATGTCACACGAGGCCTGGGCCACGTGATGCAGTAGCTGTTCGACGACTTTAAACACCTCTGCCAAGTGCTCTGGACTTAATCGAACGTTCGGAGTGACGAGATAACTGGCATGAATCACATTTTCCTTTGACTCAAATTCAGAAGCTTCATGTTCAGAAAACCACGGATAATCGGTGAGCTCACTCCGCCTTCTCTCATCTTTAATCAAGAGGAATGCATCACTCTCGTCAAGTCGTATTCGCCAAACCTCACTATCGACTGATTTGAATTCTCTAAGTGTATTCAAAGTTCATCCCCTTTGTATGGATTGGTTTTGAGAGAATTAACAATAACAACTTTTGTTTTATTCTAGATGCATGCCAATGTCTAAAAGCTTCTCTTCTAAATGTCTGAGATTTATATTTGTATGAATCCCCATCAGATAGTCAAACCCAACAAAAACTTTGAGCGATTGTTCTTTCTTATTTGAAGGATACGGTTCTAAGTGTAAATAAAGCTCTTCTCTCAACAATAACCGAATCACACAATCGACTCTCCACCCCGTCAAAATCGTTCCTTTTTTCACAGCTTTGTACAAAGCTGTCGTTTTTAAATCATATAGGTTCTTTGGGAAATTAGGTGGATTATATTCGTGAACTGAGAGAACTCCTCTCTTCTCAATATAAGTAACCTTGAGCGCGGTCACCTTGCAATAATTCATAATCATTTTCACCGATTTCACATATGCGTCTTCAATTCTCATGTATTCCTCGAAATTAAGTATATCGCCATCAAACGACTTTCCAACATCGGATATTGATGTCCACTCATTTTTTTCGTAGCCACCGAACTCATCTCGGTATTCTGGATTGTATTTGCTTAATCTATATCGATACATCACTTCACCTGATTTCTGTATGCTTTCTTACTTTAAGTGCCAAATAAGATCAGCGAGGCATACCCTTATGGTTTGATACGTTGTGTAGTTTTCAAAACAGTCTCTTATTCTTCAGATTGAACAAACTCTCCGCCAAACGTCCATCCATTTTGTTTCAACATTTTTTCAAATTGTTCATTGAACCGGTTGATATCAATATTCTTGTTTTTTTTCTTACAGAAGACATTACCATCAATTAAAATTAACGGCGATTGAGAGTTTTCTGTTTCCCATATGGGTTTCCACATCACATTTTTTTGATATTCCTTCGTACTATACTCGTTGACGTAACATTCATCGGATACGCCAAATCGAATCACATTTCGCTGCGCCGTTCGCAATGAAATGCCATTAGCTCCTCCCCATGAATCAGGACTCGCACTATCATCTTCCCAAAAACATTTTGGACAAATCGAAAACGTCCCTGGTGGTTCTTCATCCATCGTCTTATAACCACAACAGGTGCATGTATACAGCTCCATTTATGTAACTCCAATCCGTTATTTTCACTGACTTTTCAAGGGTCTATATGCATGAAATATGATTTCAAAACCGCTTAATCGAACCGTTCACATGATCGAGAAAATAATACACATCGTCCGCATCATGAGCCAGTACGAAGTTTCCAAAGAGGTTAGGATGAAATTCTCCGATGAATATCTCGAATGTCTGTACAGGTGTAGTTGAGGAAAACGACTTCCAAAACCCTTTTGCTTTCGGAATCTCTAGTTGAGGTAACAACCTGTCTTCAATCAACTTCTCCCACTCTGCGTCATGTAGCGTCAATCGATAGACCGTCTCGCTTAGAGCAATTGTACCACCGAAACAGAACGTCAATTCAATCGGGTACGCACCACGTGTCACGTGACGAAAAAACGTCTCGTAATCCGCTGTATCGATCGATTTAACGGATTCAATATTCGTCCCTTGGAGTGTCAGACCCTCACGGTAATAGCTTACCAACCAATCCGTTTCATTTGAGAACGTGACGACGTCTTCACGCTGGTCGTCACAGGAAAGTATCAGCCATGGGGCGATTTCCTCGCGATTGCGAATGGTCGCGGATGTGACAGACTCCTCTTCTAAGCGTTCAAACGAGAAACGATGTCTCTTCGGCAACAGTACCTTTGTTTTCCGCTCCACGCGTAACGTGAACTCTGCGTCGGCGAGATGTCGGTAAATTAGGCGATTTGCTTCTCCCTCTTTGAATGCATGGCTCGGTAAAATCAGCATCTCTTTCTGATGATAGAGGATTCGACAAAGTTTCAAGTCCGGCTCGTTCGCATAATCCGTAAAATAAGTCGCGAGCATGTATGCCTCCTCAGGCAAACGTCGCTCTAACTCCGTCCATCCGTATAGCTCCACGATGTCCGGTAACCCGTTTTCATCGGTGATAGCGTCCCAAAATGCGTTCCAGTTCATCCCATAATGCGAAGGGAAATGGAACCGTTCTTTTAACAAATTATGCAACTCGGTTTCCGTCGCGATGTCCGAGACGTCTAGCGTCACACGAGTGATTCGGTCTCTCTGTTTACACACCTCAATCGGATGCATCCAGACATACACCGTCTCAACGACCCCAGATGATGCGGCATCGACATAGACGTCTCGCGTGAACGGATGCAAGATGAGGTAACGTAGTATCGTTACATCGGTAAAACCCTTATCGATCTGTATGTCATCCGAATGAAATGAAAAGATGTCAGCATCTTGTCGACGAATCGAGCGATACACCTCATCAAGCCTTTGATCATAGACTTGGTCGAATTCATAACGGTCGATTTTCCATAACGTCCCATCGTTCGAACGTGATAATCTTTCCGTCTTTTGTTCAAATTTATCCGTGTCCACTGCGTGTCGACGCACAAATAAAGCCGTGGTCGCGTCAACTTCACGTAACCACGGACGTTTCACATTCATCTTTTCCATCGCCTCCGGTAAAAAAGATAACCGAGCGGGAGTCCCGTCAACAACGCGAGTCCAATCATCCGAAAAGATTTCGGCTCTATCGTCTGAACGTCACCTGAACCAACAGTAAGGGCATCCTCCACAGAACCTTGATCGTTTGAATGTGTTTCGACCAAGAGTTTCTGATACATTTCGAGCGTGATCGTGTCTCCGCTGATGAACCGTTTCGCATCGGTCGTCATGGCGGTCAACGTCTCCCCGTTTAAGTCAAACCAGGCATTCTCTTGAGCAGAATGGACGAGTGAGCCGGACACATCAGCTAAGGCAATGGCCAACTCGTCGCCATACCCGAACGTGGAGAAGGCGAAAATGCCCGGTTCTTGCTCCCACGTACCGATGACGTTTCTCGGCTCCCCATCTTGTAGGACAGCTGATACGTACTCCTTGCTCGAGACGAACGTACACATTTCGTCCAACGAATAACAGGATTGCGCGGCAATCAATACTTCATGGGGCGGACCGAACGAGACGGTGCGACTTTCCGTCAAGTGATAGTTACTCGGGTCGTCTCCTTCGATATGGTCGAGGACGATTGACTCGAAATGTTCTTCAGCGAAACGCTCCGCGGATCGTTCTGTCGGCGCCGCAGCTGCCGACGTAGCACCGAGCGTGAAGACCCCGGCTAAAGCGAATGTTGTGATCAGGCGGAACATGTTTCTTTCTCCTTTCAACCGACAGACATTTGTTTTAGGAATGACGCATCAATCCGAATCAGTTCCGCATGTGGATGTTTTTGGCGCTCGATGATTCGGCCAAACCGTTTTGAGGCGACGAATCGATTCGACTCGTGAATCCACGCCAGGCGCACGAGTGCGAGGCGCAACTGCTTACGACCGTCACTCATCCGAAGGTGATCGACTTTATTATCAGCATCTAGGCGATTGATGAACAGCTCGACTTTACACTCTTCCTTCACCAAATAGGATACCAGATAAGCGGCCTGTTGAGTCAACTCTTCGTAACGGGCGTGGAGACCATTCCCGAGCGGACCGCTCAAGTCAAGCATCAATGTGAACGTATCGAGGTTTTGGCGCTCATATACTTTCGCCTGTAGCTTCCCTGTCTTGGCTGTAGCGACCCAGTCAATTTGTTTCACCGGCTCTTGCTCATATTGTTTTGAGCTTTGGATCATCAACGGGTCGTGGAGCGGTGAATGTTTGACGAGTCGATCCCCCATCCTTACCAGGCGTGAATCGGAAGTAGATAGGTCGCTTCGTCACGAAGTTGTAGGGAATGCACGCGCTGATTTTCGTCAAACATCACCCTTCATAATCACAGCTCAGTAATCCTTCCTTTAAACAAAAGCCCCCAATCAATAGAGCGAACTGATTGGGGACCGGGTATCACGACTGCGATACTGGAAAATCATGTGACTTGTTCTCTAGAGATGCCTCCAAATACTTTTGATACTGTGTGTAAAGTGGCACGATTTTTAATTCACTATCGTCGCTTATTTTTATAGTCTTAGGCTGCACGTTAACGTTCTCTTTTATAGCTTCGACATTTTCTTTGTCACCAATGCATGCCGATAACAGAATCAAAGGAATACAAAGTAGAAGAAGTGTGAATCTTTTCAACTGAACGACCTCCGTCTCTTTTTAAACCATCAAGCATTTATCGTGAGCTTTTATCATGATGATGTTTTTTCTCTTCGAAAGACTGTGTAGTAAAGATTATGAGTCACCTTCCTTTTACATGTTAAATTGTACCATATTTTCTATCAAATTACCTTTCGACATTTTAATCAACTTGTAAATATCACTGTTGTTTTTTGGGTTTACGTTGAGACGTTGTGCTTAACTTCCTATTATTCGTCATACAAAAAAATTGCCCGTTCATTGAACGAGCAACCAGACTTCTCCTGTATAAATATCATCCTCATCTTGAATCCGCTCGTGGAACCGATGCACCTCGACATCCGCTGAGGCTACGAGCTTTTGTTGAAACACATCATCTAAGGGCAAGGGCGTCCATGTCTGATCCGGTGAGTCACGTTTCATAAACACCTTCAATCGTGCATCATTTTCAAACACGAGGAGTTCGGACTGCCAAAGCGTCGGAAGGTCCAACAAGACGACGACCCGGTTCCGCTCCTCTTCTCGGAGACGCACGAGACGGGAGGCCCCTCCATCATCGCCTCGATGACCGCATATTGAATCCGGCTGTTCTCCTGCACCGACAGTAAGAACGATTGATCAATTGGGATTTTGTTGTGCCAATACCCGTCATGGAACGTCGTCGGGAACGAATAGGTCTGTTCGTCGATATACGTGCGCAATCGTTTCAATCTTCGTCTGATACCGCGCACTTTCGCTCGTCTCTTCAAGATGTTCTTCCCAATATGGCGTCGACTTGCTGCTGGTGATGCCGGTCATGTCCGATGAACTCGGTGACGATATAAGTAAGCGTATACGGAACACCCTGATGCGGGCAATGGGTCACCCCGTTCGCCGTCGTGTGCGAAGTCAGCGTCTCTTGACGCAATGACCGCAGCACTTCTATGAGTGAACTTCGACTCTTTTTGGCTAATTGGAGAACGTTTTCTCCCGAGAGACGTTTCGCTTTTTGGGTCGCCCGCGCGTTAAACGAGTCGAACTCAGGGAAGATCATCCCTTCCCCGTTCTTCACGGCTGGGATGATGACGTTCAACAGATGGTTGTCCCAATGGGCGATGTGAAGGACGACTGCTTTGATTGACCATTTGTCGGTCGCAATTGGCTTTTCCCACATCGATTCATCCAATCTCTCTAGCGTGTTTAGCCAATCTGTATAGGATGCAAATTCGTCGATGACGTTTGAACGATTAGTCATGAATCTGTCCCTCCTCAATTCATAAGGTAAGGAAATTGTATCATGTTCGATTACTTCTGTTCCGGTCATATTTTTCTATCCTTGGTCAATCAAGGAACGCTTGACGGAAGCGATTGATTCTCACAATGATGACTTATACATCTAGCGAGATGGACACTTTCTTTTTGAATTGTGGAGTTATCCCGTCGATTGAAATCGAACCGTAAGTGACCGTTAAGCCTTCTGGCGTCGGGACAATAGAAAGGGAAAACGCATTTAGCCAGTCCGCTGACGTCGGAAATACCCCAGGGGCCCAATCCAGTTCAAGTTCGTGCCCAGCAATCGCGTAGGAGAATGGCACATGACGATACACGTCGACGAGCAGTCGTTCGATTAGCTGTGTGAACGCGGATCTCGATGCAGGATGTGAAACGACATCCCCCCAGTTCAAATCGATGAGAATCCCGACATAAGTGTCCATCACTTGAAGGGACACGGTCATCACCATATCCACGCCTCCAAAATAGTTGCTTCGTAAATGGATAGATCCGTAATGCCCGATCCGAGCAAAGTCGGTATCTGTCGTTGTCATCCAATCGTTCCCCGCTTCATCCTGACTGAATGTCACGTTTATGATTTCTCCACCGCTACTTAACAGTTCCTCACATACATTTTGAGCAAGTTTAGGTAACGGATAATGGCTCGGATAAGCCATCCCGATGGAAATGAATCCGCCTGCTTGATCCATTCGAACACCTCCTTTTTCAATCATACAAAAAACGGCACCGTTAGGAACGGTACCGCGCTATGTTTGAGCCTCAGATGTTTATGCTAATGACGCCCTATTCATTCACTGCTTCGATCCATCCTGCATCATTCGCATCATACGAGTGATTCGTTTACGCGACAGCAGTCGGGGCAGGAAGGCAACGAGCCGATTCCGTCTCCCTGGGATGATCAAGGTCTCTCCGTTCATGAAACCGCGATACCCGATATCCGCGACCCGTCCTGCTTCCATGATCGTGCCCGTTTGAAACAGTTTTGACGCCTGCATCCCGGAGCGGTCGACGAAACCGGTCGATGTTAACCCTGGACATAAAGCGGTCACCGTCACGTTCGTCCCGCTCACTTCATTTTCGAGCGCTTCTGAGAACGACAACACGTATGACTTCGTCGCGTGGTACACCGACATCAATGGTCCCGGGAAAAAACCGACCATGGAAGACACATTCATGACGCCCCCTTGATTCCGTTCAACCATACCGGGTAAAAACAATTTGGTCATCACCGTCAACGCCTTGATGTTGACGTCAATCATATTCACCTCTTGGTTCATGTCTGTCTCTAAGAACGTCCCGTACAGACCGAACCCGGCATTGTTGACCAAGTAGTCCACGTGGATCCCCTTCTCCTGGAGCTCCTTGTAAATCGCTTCTGGCACTCCAGGTGACGCGATGTCTTTGGCGATGACGGTGACGCCGACACCATGATTGATCCGATAATCTTTAGCGATTTCTAACAGTTTCGCTTCATTCCGTGACACGAGTACCATCTCATGTCCATCCCGGGCAAAGCGATCGGCCAATTCTTTGCCGATCCCACCTGACACGCCTGTGATGAGAACCGTTTTTTTCATGGCAGTCTCTCCCTCTTTTTCTGCTACAAGCAGTAGTCTCACATACTTCAGAACGTAATGATGACCTTTCCTTTCGGCCGACCCGTCGCAACTAACTGTAGTGCTTCGTTCACTTCATCAATCGTAAATCGTTTCGGATGAAGGGCAGGAACGACTTGGTTCGCCTCCACGACGCTCGTGATTTCTTTGAGTTGTGACCCATTCGCACGTACGAAGATGAAGCGGTATTCGACGTCATGTTTTTTGGCCATCCGGTCATATTTCGCACCCGCCATCGAAAATAACGTTTGTTTCCAGAACGGGAGCTGTCGGTCTTTTGCGAAACGTTTATTCGGTCCTGTCCGCAAAGACAGGAGTCGTCCGCCTCGTTTGAGGATGCTCAGCTCTTTCTTGAATTCTGTCGGCCCTAACGTATCGATGACATAATCCACGTTTTTCAGGACGTCCTCATAGTTTTGCGTCGTATAATCCAAATATTGATCGGCACCGAGCTTCAGCGTCCGTTCGCGTGACTCCGCATTTCCACTGACGATCACTGTCAGACCTAACGACTTCGCGAGCGGAACGGCCATTTGACCGAAACTACCCGATCCCCCCGGAATGAACACAGATTGTCCGGACTGGACGTTTAACTCTTCATGTAGTCCTTGGTAGGCTGTGAGTCCCGTTAAAGCGACAGCTGCTGCCTCTTCGTAAGATAAGTTTTTGGGCATCCTTGCGATGGCAGATGCATCGACTGCTACATATTCAGCGATGGCCCCGATTTTTTCGATCGGCAGACGCGTGTAGACGTCATCCCCGACGGAATAACCGGTCACATGTTTCCCGACCTGTTCGACGACACCCGCCAGTTCGTTCCCGATTGTCAGCGGGAAAGCATAATCTTGAATCAGTTTTACGCTACCGGTCATGATCAACATCTCGAGTGGATTGATGGCGGCGGCCTTTACCATGATCAACACATCATTGTCCCCGATGTCCGGAACACGTACCTCGTTCACTTGCGCTTCGATTACTTTCGAATATCGACTGATTTGAGCTGCTTTCATCATTTTGTTCATGATTGACTCTCCTTTGTTTGTCTCGACAGATGATCAAATCGCATCTGAATCGAGGAATAGGTTGACGTGTGCGGCAAATCGTTCGGGGAACTGGAACAGATGACCGTGTCCAGAATCCGGATAGACGATCAATTGTGCGTTCGGTATTTTTTCGGCCAAAATGTAACTGTTCTCAGTCGGCACCATGACATCTTTAATCCCATTCGTCACAAGGACCGGTTGTTCGATCGCATGTAGCCATGCATAGTCTTCGTCCGGCTTTTGTTGCGCCCATTTCGCAACGGCTTGTAACTGTGCACCCTAAGTATGATAAAAACCTGTTGACGTTTTTTAGAATGAACGTTCTAAAACAGGTAAAAAAAGAAAGTCAGTCCAACACGCTGAGTGCCAGCGCGATGATGCTTTCTAATTCTTTTTGCGTGTAGTTCGTTTTGATCAAGACACGAAGACCGATCAAGTTGTTGTGCAAGAAACGCGCCGTCTGTTCCGAATCGATGTCGGTTGACAGCTCGCCACTGATTTTTCCTTGTTGAATCAACTCTTGGAACATGTCCTCGGTCCGATGGAACATCGTCGTCGCCATCCGGTCTACCTCTTGGTCCAAGAGCGACAATTCGACGGCTGCATTGACGGATAGGCACCCTTTTGGATAGGTTTCAGAAGACCGCAGGATGAAGCGGAACACGTCCTCGATGGCTGATTTGATGGACTCATGTTGATGAATAATCGTCTCCATCTCATGCGTGATGAATTTTTCATACTCGCCGAGCGATGCTAAGAACAACGAGCGTTTGTCGCCGAACGTGTCGTAAATGCTTCTTCGATGAATCCCCATATGGTCGACCAAGTCTTGCATCGATGTTTTCTCATACCCTTGTTCCCAAAACAATTCCATCGCTTTCTTTAATACAATCGTTTCGTCAAACTCTTTACTTCTAGCCATCTCGATCCTCCTTCGGTCACCACACAGTTTTAGAATGAACGTTCTAACTACACCCTCACTATATCCTTTCTAGAACGATTAGTAAAGAATGAAGTTGATTACACGAAAGAAGAGGAGCATCATCCTCCCGGGACGACGCTCCTCTTCTCGTGATTATCTCTCCAATCGTTAGGAATAAGTTTCTACTGTCGATTGGAGAGCACATGCTGAACGGGACCGTTCAGCATGTTTACAGCCAGACTGGTAAAGAAAAGAAAACCAAGAACAATACGGTCAAGACACCGACGACCGGACTGAGCGAGCGATAGCCCTTCTTGAACAAGACGATCATCGTGTAGGCGATGAAGCCGAGCCCGATGCCATCGACGATGGAGTACGTGAACGGGATCATGATAATGACGAGGATCGCCGGGAAGGCCTGCTCCCAATTGTCGAGTGGCAGATGCTTCACGTTCTGGAACATCATCATGCCGATGATGATCAAGACCGGTGCGATCGCCGTCACCGGAATGATCGCGAACAGCGGCAACAGCAAGAGCGAGACGACGTAAAGACCTGACGTCACGAACGACGAGATGCCGCCGCGTGCGCCGACCGAGATGCCGGCCGCGACCTCGACCGTCGAGACGGTCGGGCTCGAGCCGAACATGGCACCGGCCATCGTCGACAACCCTTGGGCGATCAAGCCTTTCGGGGCTTGATCGTCCTTGCCGATCGCCCGCGTCTGATTCTGGATCAGGCTGATGTTCTCGATCAACAAGACGAGCGTCAACACGCCGACCGCGATCAGGAAGATCGGTGATGTCGACTGCGCGAACGACACGTTGCCGAACACGGTACCGAACGACTCGAAGAACGGTGTGAGCGCGAACTCACCTGTCCAGTCGAGCGTGCCCGTGACAGCGCTCAAGCCGACACCGAACGCGATCGTCCAGAGGAAGCTGCTCGGTCCCATCTTCAAGAACAAAAGAATCGCAACGAATAGCGTCAGGAACGCGACCTGCACCGGTCGCTCCCCAAGGTCTCCGATGTGGAGCAGTGCCCCACCACCGCCCGAGACGATCCCTGCCGCTTCGAGCCCGATCAAGATGAGGAACAGGCCGAGTCCGACCGTCAGTCCGTCATGAATAATCGGCGGGAACGCGTTCGCGAGTTTCCTCGCCACTTTCGTCACCGTCATGAGGACGACAAGCGCCCCCGAGACGAGCGAGACGGCGAGCGCACTCTGCCAGCTCAGCCCCATCTGCAAGACGAGCGTGTACGTGAACAACGCATTGATGCCCATACCAGGTAGGAGCAACAACGGTAAGTTGAACAGTCCCGCGATGAACGTCCCGATGATGCTTGTCAAAATCGCTCCGACGAGCGCTCCCTCGAACGGGAGTCCGGCTTGTGTCAAGATTGCCGCATGTACGGCCGGGATGTATGCTGTCGCCAGAAAGTTCAGCACGCCCCCGTATGTTTCTGTTTTCCATTCTGTTTGTTTTGCCATAGGAATCAATCCTTTGTTGGCACCCTCACCCACCCATGTGGTTACACACGAGACTCATTATATCCTGTCTGACTTCAGACATGCAACACTATCGTAGTTCAATTCCACCTTTGGACCCAGTGTTGAGACGACTCCATCTAAAGGTTCATTTTATAAAATAAGAACAAGCGTTCTTATTTTCAGCATCTATTTTAGTCGGAATCTGCTATAATGAAGAGGCAGGTTAACACAGCAATAGTGGGGTCAGCCGCCAATTCCGCAATGGAGGAAGGCGGTGGTGCGGATGGAACAACTATGGACCTGGGTCGGCGATTACGTAATCGTCCCGATCCTCGCTCCGATCATTGTTCACTTGGTAATCTACCAATCATCCGATCGTGCAAAGTCTGAACGCAC
>NZ_LYTG01000005.1:0-29301 GCF_001816105.1 Exiguobacterium sp. SH31 | reverse complement strand
TGACCCCCTCGGCGCAATGAGATGGGTCACTTTCTGATTCACTAACCATTGTGGCGGCTGGGCCACTCTTAAAGTGGTAGCCTGTGAGCCAGAGGCCGGTGTATCGAGCACCGGTCTCTTTCTACTTGCATCATACCATATCTGTTCCAGGTTTTCAGTATTAGAAACACGAAAACGATGAATTTGACGTGACGAACAACCACTGGGTCACCCGATAGCAATCCGAGTTCATTTCTTGGTCCATTGTTCAATAAACCTTGGGGTAAGGCGAGACGCTTTGCCTTTTTTTAGATTTCATTTATAACTCCTTTAAGAAATCTTTAGAACTGTCATCTACGATAAAGGCAGTTCAAATTCTTAGGAGGTTTACAACCATGTATAATCAAGATTATTCAATTATGTTCACAATCGAATCAAAGGTCGTCCTCATCCCGCTCGCGATTCTCGGATTGATCACGTTACTCGTCTGGTCGTTTCGTAAAAAGAATGTAAAAGTCGCACAAACGATTTTGCTTCTATCATTCGGGATATACTTATTAGGTGTCCTTCACTTCGTCTTTTTCCCGATTGACGTCAATTTAGGAAAATACGCGAACCAAGTCCCATGGTGGAGAACGATTAATTTCATTCCGGTTTTGACCATCGACTTGCATTCATTTTTGCTGAATATCGTGATGTTCCTCCCATTCGGCTGTTTTCTTCCATTTTTGAAACCGGCGATCACGACACAAGAAATACTTAAACGAGGGTTTCAGTTTAGTCTGATCCTTGAACTGACACAATTATTGGTGCGTACGATACTAGGCAGTGGACGAAGCACGGATGTGAATGATTTATTGGCGAATGCGCTTGGCGCACTCTTAGGCTTTCTACTCGTTCGCTTCGTCGTCCAATACGCTCCGTTCCGACGTTTGTATCAGAATTTCCAACTTTAATTCGCAAGGGAGTTTTAGGCATGACAAAAATCTTGTTAGTGGATGACGATGTCCAAATCGCAGAACTGATTGATGTGTATGTAAAGAATGACGGGTATCACACGACGATGGCTACCGACGGGGAGATGGCGCTTGCTTTATTTAACCAAGAACCGTTTGACATAATTATTTTAGATTGGATGATGCCTCGGATGGATGGGCTTGAGTTTTGTAAGCGGGTGCGCCAGACGAGTCAGATCCCGATCCTCATGGTCAGTGCCAAAGTTGGTGATATGGATAAAATATTGGGATTGACGACGGGTGTAGATGACTACATCATCAAACCGTTCAACCCGCTCGAGTTGATGGCTCGTATTAAAGCATTACTACGCCGTTCCAATTACAATCGACCCAGTGAGTCCTCAAGCGTATTAGCAGGACCTTTTCTCATTGATCGAGCCAGCCACACCGTCACGATGCAAGAGCAGATGATTCGATTGACGGCACGTGAATTTGAGATTTTATATTTACTGGCGACACATAAAGGCCGGGTATATAGTTCAGAAGAGATTTTTGAGACTGTCTGGCAAGAGCACGGCGTCGGGACGAACCAGACCGTGATGGTTCACATCAGTAACATCCGTGAGAAATTACATTCCGTTGTGCCACATGAAGTCATCATTCATACGGTGTGGGGAGTGGGATATAAAATTGAGACATAATATATGGCGCGTCATAACGTTCATCCCCATGTGGAAACGTCTGCTATATGTGTTGATTACTTTTGGGGTCGCCACACTGAGCGGCGTTCTCTTACTGCCTGCCGTCTGGTACTTTGAGGAGTCTTCACGATTTGTGGAAAGTCTTGTCATCGTCCTTTCCTATTTCCGTGAAGGTGTGTTATTCCTGTTTTATAGTTTAATGGTCGCCGTTTGTTTCGTCTTGATCTATCAGTATGAGCATAAACGTTATTTACAGTTTCATATTGAGCGGATGACATCACTTGTGGAAGAACTCCACGCCAACTGTGATGCGGTTGAACAAGATGTCCCGCCAGAGCTAGACCGGTTGATGGCAACCGTCCGCAGCATCTCGAATAGTGCGGCAAAAGCAGAGTATGAATTGATTCAGGCAAATCGATTGAAGCACGAACTCGTGACGAACGTCGCGCACGATTTACGTTCCCCGCTCACGTCCATCACCGGCTACCTTGACTTGATTCATAGTGACCGTTACCGGGACGAGGTCGAATTGCGTCATTACATCCAAGTGATCCATGAGAACGCGAGCAATCTGAAAGGTTTGATTAACGATATCTTTGACTATACGTTTCTACAAAACGACCGCATCGTCCTACAAAAAAGCGAGGTCCATCTCGATGAATTGCTCAATCAGCTCATCACGCAGTCCCGATTACGTCTCTTAGAAGTTGAGATGGAAGCAAGATTCAGTTCTTCAGCCGAACGGCCCATCGTTGAAGGCGATGCGTTGAAGCTCGTGCGCGTGTTCGAGAATATACTCGAGAATGCGATGCGTTATGGGCGTGACGGAACGTATATCGATACGTTCGTTGAAGATACGGATAGAGCGGTCTTCATCAAAATGACGAATTATGGGGAGGAGGCGATCCCCTCCCGTGATCTCCCCTTCGTGTTCGAACGATTTTTTCGAGTCGAAAAGTCACGAGCCCACTACACCGGCGGATCAGGTCTAGGTCTCGCCATCTCCAAGTCTATCGTCGATTTGCATGAGGGCGAAATTCATGTGAGCAGTCAACCGGGGGAAACGACGTTTACGATCGTGCTTCCCAAAGCCCCCACACAGTCCTCTTTATGAAAAACATCGCGCAAGCGCTCAGACGCGCCATACTTTTTTATTAGCTGTTCGAACTAAAAAGACGAACCACATCGCCTATTGCGACTTGGTTCGTCTTTTTAGTTTGTCTGAGTTGAGGTTAAACCGATGTTTTCATGTCTGCCTCTACTGTATAGCGTGAGAACCAGGCGAGCATGGCGTCCGCCTCTTGGCGCGGGATGTCCTCAATCGACTCGACGGATAAGAGACCGCCGCGCGTCGACAATTGGACGTTACATAATCCAAAGCGGCGTTGGAGCGGCGTCTGCGTCACTTCTACCCGTTCGATCCGAGGTTTATCAGTTAAAAACGAACGGACGTTGAACGCACCTGTCCGAAGCTCGATGAAGTCATCGTTCCGAGCATAGCGGGTCGTCATGTAGTTCAACACGCGGCCGCTAATGATGATGGCCCACAACAAGACGAGCCACCAGGCGTAATCGCGGAAGAAATAAAGGACGACGCCACTGATGATGAGACCGAACCAACTGATGCGCATCAACTTGATCCAAAGCGAACGTGTCGGCAGACGATGGAGCGTATCGGCCCATGTGAACTGATTGAAGTGTTCGTTCAGCACGGCCATCGCCTTGTTCCGTTTTACGAACGGAAGAATCGTCGACGACTCATCTTTTAACTCGTCCATCGTGCCCGCTGCGACGAGCTCGACACCGACGATATTGAACCAGCGCCGGATGAACGTTTCTTTGATGCGGATCGCTTGAATCTTCTCATACGGGATTTCTTTCGCTGAACGGTTCAAAAGTCCTTTCTCGACGCGGACCCGGTCACCTCTTCGTTCGAGGTGGAAGTTTCCATACTTCATGAAGTTGATGACAGTCCCGATGATTAAAGACATGATCAGAATCGTCAGAACAGATAATCCTAGCGCGATGAACGAGGCATGGACGACCCAGTCCTCGATTTGATTGAACGTTCCATCAAGGTTGATGAAGTCATCGATTGAGGACACGACTGTCGAAGCGACCGGGAAGATGGCGAATACCGACAGCGATGTCAGTGATGCGATGATGATCTCGCGTGTCGACAAGGCATAGAGCATGACGCCGGCCGGTTTTTCCGTCACGGCTTCGATTGCTTCGCCTTCGAGTGTCGGTTCGGTCTCGGTCTTGCGTTGCCGCGATTGGTCGAGGATGTCCTCTAACCGTTGCGCTTCCTGTGGGAGCACCCCGGCCAATTTGAACGAGGCGTCATCACTGTTCGCGTTCGTATCGAACGTCAACTCGACGACACTGAGCAGACGATAAAGGAACGGGCTGTTCGAATGGACGCTTTGAATTTTATAGAGCGGGAGCGACTTCTCTTTTTTGATCCAATTCCCATCGATGATATACATCGTCTTGTCGTCCAAGGCGTAGCGGAAATTACGCCAGCCGAAGAATTTTTGAATCACGTCTAGTAAGAGAAAAAGCAAGATCCCGACGCGCAAAATGATGCCGAACGTCGAACTCCAGTCGTTATTGATCACAAACAGCAGTACGAGCGGGATGATAAACGACTTGATGACCTCTAAAACACGTAACAGTAAAACGCGAGTCGGTAGACGATGCCAAGTGAGCGTCGCTTCCGTCATACGACATCCTCCTCTTCAATCCGGGCGTAGACCGCGATTTGTTCACGGAGCGTCTTCGCGAACGACTCTTCGATCGCATAGATCTCATGCGACCCGGCCGCGGTGCCAATCGTGATCGTCTGCAGACCATATTTCCGGAGCAACGGCCCTTGCTGGGCGTGGACGTATTGCACTTTCGTCATCGGGATCAACACGTCGTGTGTCGTGATGATGCCATGATGCAATCGTATCTCGAGCGGTTTTACGTCATACGTGAAGCGTTCTTGTTTCCACTTTTGGAACACGATGATGTCGATCGCGCTATAGATAAGATCGATGGCGAGCAAGGCGTACATCGTGTATTGAAGCCACGTCGGCCAGTCAAAATAGAGCGAGGCGACGACGAGACCGCCGGTGATGACGAGCCCGATCAAGTAAAAGATGGCGCTAGACAACCGGAACACGGTCCGTGCTTCGATCGGTAGTTTTCCGCTGAGTGATGCTGGTACTGTTTCTATGTCTGACATTGGTGTTTCCCCCTATCCGTTCGGACGCGTTGTCCGTCTCTCTTTTAGTATACGTCGTTTATTTGAAAAAAGTTTCACCTTGATACTGTGAAACTGTTCAACCTGTCCCAATCGAGGTCTGACTCGTCGGACCTGACGCGGATGTTCCAGAACTTCATCATATGCTGTAAATGAGTCTGCATTCGCTTCTCTCCGCATCGCTTAAGATTTCTTTATTATACGACGAATTAAAAAGTTGGTGGTTAACAGCCTCTAGATGTATTTAAATTCAATTATTGACATTATTTTTTTATAATGGAATATTTAAGTATAAATTAACTTACTCTACTGAACTCGTTTGAAAGATTGATTTATGCTTTTACCTTTTCGAAGAATAAAATGAAGGAGGGTTTATGCAGAAAAGAAGAATGTATTATTTCATCATATCGACCTTGATCATCGTCGCTTTAGTTAAGATCGGAGGCACTTTCCTATATGGAATGATTGTAGATCGTCCCACCCAACAAGACATGTCTGGGAAGCCAAGGTATATCGACGGTGAGTCGGCAACCTTTGATAAAGTAGACAATCTAGAGGACACTAATGATATAGCGAAATGGGATGATCTTTTGTCGAAAGTACGCTTTGAGAAAAAAATTACCGGTGAGAATCAAAATACTGCTTCAGACGTCCTGAAATGGGCGGCTGTAGGTCTTTTGCTCATTCTATTTCTCAAGTACTACAAGCGCGTACGGGATTGGTGGGACAAGCGGCGCCGCAAAGCGACACCGTCCTCGGCTGACGAGAGACCATTGTCAGCGCAAGCCAACATGAACACAGTGTCCACGACCACACCAATCGTTCTCTATGCCTCTGATACTGAGCTTGGAAAACTACTCGTGGCGTTGAATGATGCCTTGAGCGACGCTCAAAAACGAAAACCGTACGAGACCGTCTCAGAGTGGTTTGCACGCATTCAATTCGATCAATCTGCGAAGCCGTATGCCGATGTACGATATGGAGAACGAGACGTAATCGACGAGCGCTCACTTCATGATTTCAAAGTATCTGTCAGACAGTACATACAACACCATAAAGGAGAGCGATCTTGATGAACATTCGTGCAATGATTGAAGAAATCAACCAAGTTTATTTGGGCAACCCGAAAGTGGTCGAACTGTGTGTGACGTCGCTGCTGGCGAACGGACATGTGCTCTTGGAAGATGTCCCGGGCACTGGGAAGACGATGTTGGCAAAGACATTGGCGACGAGTTTCCATGGCGACTTTTCAAGGATCCAGTTCACAGCCGACTTATTACCATCTGACATTATCGGTTCGGATTTTTTTAACCTGAAGACGCAAGAGTTTGAAAATAAGCAAGGCCCGATCTTCTCCAACATCGTGCTCATCGATGAAATCAACCGGGCGGTCCCACGTACGCAGTCCGCGTTGCTCGAAGCGATGGAAGAACGACAGGTGACGGTCGGGGGCAAGACATATCATCTACCTACCCCTTTCTTCGTCATCGCGACGCAAAATCCGATTGAATCATCCGGCACATTCTCTTTGCCTGATGCGCAGCTTGACCGCTTCATGATGTGTCTACATACAGGGTATCCGACTGAGGAATTCGAACTTCAATTGCTAGAGGAATCCGTCACCGAGACCCGTAAGACCATTTTAGCGAATGTCGATTTTGAGCAACTCTTACAATATCGAGCCGATGCAATGAAAATTCACATCTCGAAAGACGTGTCACGTTATATCGTCTCAATCGCGACCTCGTCACGTAGCCACCAGAACGTTCAGACGGGCATCAGTCCACGTGCGACGATCGCTCTCTCGAAAGCCGCGCAAAGCTATGCCTATATCCACAATCGTGACTATGTCACACCAGAGGACATCAAGTTCTTGGCCCCGTACGTTTTCGCTCATCGGTTGACACTGACGCTCGAGGGCGAGATCAAGTCCTCGAAGGCCATGGTCATGGAAGAACTCTTGGCGACCGTCCCGGTCCCGGTCGAGATGGGCATGTGACTCCGATGAACATCTCGACCAATGTATTTTTCTTGCTTGAGAAGCGCATCCAAATCGTCTTGTTTTCAGTGATTCTCATTTTATTGTTCGTGCCGTACCTCTCGATCCTTTCATTCGTTCTCGCTGTTTTTTTGGCGGCAAGTGTTTATATCGAGCGTTACACGAAACGGATTACTGCACAAATGGATGTCACCTGGAGGCAGTACGACTCGATTCTGTTCAAGGGCGACAGGTGTAAGTTCACCCTCGACCTGACGAACGTGCACCTGTTAAACGAAATGAGCACGAAAACATATATACGTACGCCGAAGGATGGACATTATGTCGTGAACTTAGAGGGGCATACGGAATCCATCATCGAATTGGACGAGCTGCCGTCTGATTTCGTCTTCGAACTTACAGGTAATCGAAGGGGACCCATCGAAGTAGCTGAAATCTCCATCACGATTAGCTTGCCTCTATCGTTAGGGACGTTGACACTCTATTTGGCTCCCCCTTTACGTTGGACGGTCTATCCATCGATTTCAAGTACTCATGCGCAACGTATCCGGTCACACCTGAAGCTTGGTGAGCGCGTCTCTAAATATTCTCCAATTAAAGATCGGTTATTACAAATCTCCTCGAAGCCCTATGAGGATGAACCGTCCAGACAAATCGATTGGTATGCGACGGCGAAGAAGTCCACCTTGCAAACGAAACTGTACCAGCCGGTCAATCAAGATATGTTCACGGTGTACCTCGATTTGTCAGCTTCGAACGGGATCGGCCTACATCATAAGTTTGAGGAACTGATAGAGGATACGGCATTGGTCAGTCGGGAATTGATTGAAAGCGGCGGGAAAGTCGAGCTGTTTGTGAACCGATTAGATCAAAAGGGGCATGTCAACCACTTGAGCATCCAAGAAGGGGCGAAGCAGCTTAAAAGTATCCTCGCGTTACTCTCCAGTCTATCGGAACAAGATCATTACATGGGTTCAACCCGGTTCTCCCCTTACGTGACGAAAATAAAAAATAAACAAGCTCAGCTCATAAAAATTGCATCAACTAACTGACTTTTTAAAAGCCAAGTTAGCTGATGCTTTTTTTATTCAAAAAGCAGTTCAACCAGCTGATTATGGTACATCTGTAACTTCACTAACGCTTTCTTTATGACATGACTCATTTCAAACAAGAGATCGAGCGTTATGTCGACTCCTACTATCATCGCCGCATCAAAAAACGACAAAAAAACTGAGCCCGGTGGAATACCGGACCCAGGTTCTCGAAGTCGCCTGACAAATTATTTAGTGTCTAACTTTTTTGTTTCAGTTCACGAGAGCGGTTTTTAGTCTTCAAAGAACCACTTCTTGCGCGGTTCCACTTTCAAGTTGTCGCTATGCTTCTTCATCTCGGTGATGAGGTAGCGTTCGAGTTCGTTCATCGCCTTGACCCAGTTCGTCATCGCCGCGACGAGCGGGACGACGGTCAAGATGAGTTCTTCCTCTTCGTCGCGCATCTTCTCGATCATCAGCTTGGCGAAGTCGAAGTTCTCGTGGATCAAGTCTTCCTCGCGGTCGATGATGTGTTCGTTCTCGAGTTCATACGCCGAGAACAAACGCTCATGCCGACGCAGCAAGTGCCGCATATGGCGCAACAGTTCTTCTTCGAGTTGTGGCGGCAGATGTTCGACCGTCAAATAATCGTCGTACAACTTGTCGAGCACGTGGATGGCGGCACTGTTCGTGTCGATCATCTTCGACTTGAGGACGGCCCGACGGTAGATCGGCGTCTTCTTCTCGAGCCAGCGGTTGGCTTTGATCTCTTCTTCGAAGTAATCATACGTCGTCTTCGAACCGCGATGTTTCTTTTTCGTCTCGTCGAGCGATTCGAACGACGAGCGGCCGCCTTCCGTCTCGGAGAACAAGCGAGCGATCCGGACCGCCATTTGAAAGACGGTCGTGATCTCATCTTCGAGCTTCCGTTCATAGCGCGGCGGGAACAATAACGCGTTGACGAGCAGCGCGACGGTGATCCCCATCATGATGAGCAAGTAACGTTCGCCGGCGAACATCCAAATCGACAAGTCGGACTGGCTCGCCCCTTCCATGATCAAGATCGTCGTCAAGATGACGGTCCGCGTCGTCGACTCGAGGTTCAAGAAGAGCAGGATCGAGATGGCGATGATGATGACGACGCCGATTGCGATCGGTGTCGGGTTCGGTGTCAGCATCAACGAGAACACGGCCAGTAAGGCACCGATCAAGTTCCCTTTCATCTCCTCTAAAAGCCGGACACCCGTCTGATACACCGACGGCAGTAAGGCGAGTGAGGCCGCGAGTGCCGGGACGACGATTTGTTCAAATTGAAACGCTTCGGCAATAAGTAACACCAGGGCGACAGAAATCCCGGTTTTGATCGTTCTAGCTCCAAATCTCATGCGTTCTCGACACCGGAGTGTCTTCCCCCTTTGTACACGTCATGCAATTTTTTTAGCCGACTTCGGCGTGCGTGAAACATTTGCCCTTCGAACCGGTCGAAGTCAGGTCATTTTGCCCGATTCGAGAGCGCTTCCGTGGTATGATGGCGTTGGATATTTTCTTTAATCTTGATGGGGAGGGGTTTACTTGTCAACCATTGCTTTATTTGGAGGAAGCGGCCGCACGGGGATGCGGATGCTTGAACGATTACTGGAGGACGGACATCACGTCCGCCTATTAACGAGACGACCGCTTCAACCGAGGGACGGTCTTGACGTCATCATCGGCGACGCCACCGACCAGGAAGCCGTCATTGAAACGATACAACGTGCTGACGTCGTCATGTCAGCACTCGGCACCGACAAACAAAACGTCTTGTCGCACTTCACCCCGCTCGTCATCGCGGCGATGCAACAGGCAGGACTCAAACGCATCTTGATCGTCGGCACAGCCGGCATCTTACGGGCACACGACTCGGACAACTATCGCTTCGAGACGCGTGAGTCGAAACGCTCGATGACGACCGCAGCCGAGGACCACGCCCGAGCCTATGAGCTGTTCGAAGCCTCCGACCTCGACTACACGATCGTCTGTCCGACGCAATTGATCGAAGGCGAATCTGTCGGTGAGATTGTCATCACGGCCGACGTGTTGGGCACGTTGAACTCAGGCCCGATCTCACGGGATGACGTCGCCGAGCTCGTGCTTCGCGCCTGGAAAGACAGAACATACATCAGACACCGCGTCGGGATCACGACGGAATCATGATTAGGGGATGGGGATTATGAACGAACAACGCATGCGCCTGGCGCAATTGACCGACGTATTTGAAACAGAA
The DNA here is from genome assembly GCF_001816105.1 of Exiguobacterium sp. SH31. NCBI lineage: Bacteria > Bacillati > Bacillota > Bacilli > Caryophanales > Exiguobacterium > Exiguobacterium sp. SH31. Next base: position 19,122 of record NZ_LYTG01000005.1, on the reverse strand, counting down.
GACGAGACCGAGTCGGCCCGGCTCGCCCGGACCGCACTCCGGAAAGTGACGCGTGACGAGATCTGGATCGCCGTCTGCGGTCACTTCTCGGCCGGTAAATCGACGCTGCTCAACAACTGGCTCGGCGACGGGGTATTACCGACGAGCCCGATCCCGACGAGCGCGAACATCGTCACGCTCCGTAACGGTGACGCAAGTGCCTCGGTCGCCATCAATGACACGGACTGGATCGGACTCGGGACCGATGAGCTCGAACATTTAGGTGACTACTGCAAAATCGAAGAGATCAAAGAAGTCGAATACGCCCTGCCGCGCTTCCCGTTCGGAAGTGATGTCGTCTTGATGGACACACCAGGTATCGACTCGACCGATGAGCGTCACCGCCAAGCGACGGAACGGTCGCTCTTCCTCGCCGACCATTTGTTCTTCATGATGGACTACAATCACGTCCAATCGGAGCAGAACATCCAGTTGATGAAACAGTTCAGCGCCGAAGCCCGCCCCTACTCGATCATCATCAATCAGATCGACAAGCACGATGAGACGGAACTTCCGTTTGACGCGTTCAAACGCTCGCTCGAGACGGCGTTTATGCGTCATGCCATCAATCCGGACGATATGTTCTACATCTCGCTCCGTGAGCTCGACCACCCGGAGAACGAGGTCGTTCGGCTCAGGACCCACGTCCAAGCCGTCATCGAGACCGCCCGAGAGCAGAGTGAGGCGCGAGCAAATCTCCTCGTCGACACGTTGCTCGACCGGTCTGTGCGGTCAATCGAGACAGCGCTCGAACAGCTTCCGGTCGTCGAGAAGCAGACGGCGGAGATCCAATCCCGGCTCCAGCGACTCGAGAAGAAATCGACGTGGCTGCAGTCGTTCCGTCGTGAGTTCTTTAAACACCAGTCCCCGATCGTCGCCAGTGCGCCGATCATGAACTATGAGTTCCGTGAACTGCTGCGGGATTATCTGGAGAGTTGTGCACCTGAGTTCAAAGTCGGCCTGTTCTTCTCAAAAGAAAAGACGCGCCAGGAACGTGTGCGGCGTGAAGATGTCGCCGCCAAAGAGTTCAACCGATTGATTGATACGAACTTGCGGCCTCACTTGATCAAATACGCCGAGGACATCGTCCGTGACTTGAAACTGCCAGAAGCGATCTTGTCTCGTCCCGACACATTGCCGTCCGCACCGAAGACGCTCATCAGCGAGCAAGTGAAGGCCGGGGCGTCACTCAGTGGCGACACGGTCCTCCAGTTCAGCCGTGACATCGAGTCTGCCCTCGCCGCTTGGGTGACGAAAGTGTCCGACCCGTGGGTCACCTCGGTCGAGACGTATCTCGAGGCTGAAGGAAAAAAACGGATCGACCAAATCAAGGCCGAGCAAGACGACTTATATGACATGCTCGATACGCTGGCGCTTCAACGCCGGCTTGCTGAAAAGCAAGCGCTGCTCTCTACTTACGCCACACGTGACATCTCGGAAGACCGGTTGGGCGACCTCGAGACCCGCCATTACGTAGAGGCCGGCCAGTTACCGAAAAAACAAGTCGAACACCAGCAACAAGAAGTTGCGTCGACCTTGCTTTTGGGCGATGATATCGTTGCTTTTTCATTTGATTTTTCTTATGAATATGCGGTATGTGAAATATTAGAGAAACATCCGTTATTCAAGTCACGCGTGAAGTCGTTGCGTCATAAGTTGGCCCGGGCCGAGTCCGAGCGTTACACGCTCGCCATCTTTGGTGCGTTCTCGTCCGGAAAGTCGTCGACGCTGAACGCGTTGCTCGGCGAAACGGTGCTCCCGACGTCGCCGAACCCGTTGACGGCCTCGATCACAAAGATCGTGCCCCCGAACGGTCTAGCCCATAAGAGCGCCTCGATCACGTTCAAGACACGCGACGAGCTCGAGGCGGAACTGAACGGCTACGGCGCTTCGCTTGAAGCGCTCAGCATCGACCACCCGTTCGTCAACGCCGTCAAGAACGCTCCCCTGTCCTATCTCGGCAGTGAGCAGTCGGTCGACTACGACACGTTCTGCTCGTTCGTCACCGAGGAAGAGAAGAGTTGCATCGTCAAGGAGATCGAGCTATATGTCGACTCCCCTTGGGCCGAGCGCGGTATCATCTTCGTCGACACGCCGGGCGCCGACTCCCAGTTCAACCGCCACAGCGAGGTACAGTTCGGCTATATGCGCGACGCCGACGCCGTCCTGTTCGTGACGTACTACAACCATGCCTTCACCGAGGCCGACCGCGAGCTCGTCATCCAGCTCGGGCGGGTCCAAGGGACGGGCGGCCATGACATGTTCTTCCTCGTCAACGCGTCCGATTTGGCGACCGATGACGCGGAACGCGATGCCGTGACCGATTACGTGTCGAACCAGTTGACGAAGCTCGGCGTCCGCAATCCGACCGTCCTGCCGATCTCAAGCCGGAACGCCATCCAAGGCAGAGACAATGGTTTCGACCGCTTCTCGGCCAAGCTCGAGCAGTTCGTCGACCATGACCTGCGCCAAGCGAACGCCGTCCGCATCAAAGACGAGACGAGCGCTCTCGTCGCCGCGTTCGAAGACGTCTTACGCGAAGCCGAAGCCGATGCGACTGTTAAAGAAACACATCGCACACAACTCGAACAGTTGCGTGAGTCCGACAACCGATTAAGCGTCACGACGCTCGTCGACCCGTTCACGCGCGAAGTGAACGAACTGCTCGCCCACCTCGAGACGCGCTCCCTCTTCCGGCTCTCGGACTTCGTCAAGGAGACGTTCCATCCGGTCGAAGTCGACGGCTCGAAGGCGAGTCTCGAGCGCGCCCTGACACGCACGCTCGACAAGTATGCGTATGACATTCACCAAGAGCTGCAAGTGTTCCAATATCGGCTCGAGCGCTTCTTGAAGCAAGAGACAGACCGGTTGATCGAGCGTGAGACGCTCAAACTGCGCCCCGTCTTGCCGACGTTATCATACGAAGAAGACATCGACATCGACTGGCTCCGCGACGCCGTCGATCCGGTCACGTTCGAAGCGGACCCGTTCCGTCCCGTGTTGAAGCACTATAAGAACGCGAATCAATTCTTCGAAGCCGACGGTCGGACGAAGCTGCGCGACGACTTGAGCGCGCGCTTAAAAGCCGCCGTCCGGGAACAGCTCGAAGCAGTCGGTGCCGCTCAAGCCGAACGGACCGCTTCGCACTTACAATTGCTCGAGACGACGCTCAGCACTGCTTGGAACCGTGAAGTGAACGACCTCGTCGCCGGTGAGCTGAGCGTACTGACGGACGGGCAGTCGTTCGATGACATGAAACAGCGCCTCGATGCGCTCAGAAAGGATTGAACGCATGGGTTCATTACTGCTCGTCGGCCTGATCCCGGCCGTCATCATGACGGTCGCACTAGGTTTGTTTATCCGCCATTTGTATCTCAATAAAGAATCATAAAACAAGCCTCGAGCGCGCGCTCGAGGCTTGTTTTTATACATCTGCCGGATAACGGACGTCGATGCGGCGCCGGATATCGGTCATGACGTCAGCAAGCAACTGCATGTCGTCAAATGAGTGGATCTCGGTCTCCCTCTCGCCTGCTAGAATCATAAGCACGAACGCTTCAATCTCGTACTTCATGTGTGTCGTCTGTTCCGTGGCGAGTTCGACGGTCGTCCCGTCGCGGCCTTCGAACGTCAAGCGGTCGAGTGAGGCGATATCGTCGATGACGATGCGGCCCGCTTCCCCGATGATTTCAGACGGTGCGTCCGTGCCGTGAATCTTCGAATGGAGCACGATAATGTCCATGCCGTCATACGACAAGATGGCCGAACCGCTCCCGTCGACGCCCGACTCGAGTTTGACGGCGTTCGCTTGCACGGCGTCCGGTCGACCGAACAGTTTCAAGGCGGGACCGAGGCAATAGACGCCGAGGTCCATGAGCGAACCGTTCGAGAAGGCAGGATTGAACGTATTCGGGTTGTCCCCGCGCTTATACAAATCGTAGCGTGACGAGTATTGCGATTTGTTCAAGATGACACGTCGGACGGGACCGACGCGAGGCAGCGCTTGACGCAATATTTGGAAGTTCGGCATGAATAGGTTGCGGAGCGCCTCAAGGAGGACGACGTCGTGCTCGCGCGCCGTCTCGAGCATCAATTTGACCTCGTCGACGTTCGAGGCGAACGGTTTCTCGCAGAGGACGTGTTTGCCATGTCGCATGAACAAGATGCCCTGCTCGGCATGGAGCGAGTTCGGGCTTGCGATATAGACTGCGTCGATGACGTCGCTCGTCGCCATATCGTCAAGCGATGTGAACGTATGGACGATCCCATACTCTTTTGCGAAATCGGTCGCCCGCTCCGCTGTCCGTGAATAGACGGCCGCAACGGTCGCACCTTCGACTTCGTGGACGGCTTCTAAAAATGAATGGGTGATAAAGTTCGTACCGATGATACCGAATCGAATCATAAGGATGTACCTCGTTTCTTTAGTTGGTGATGGCTTTGCGTAGGATGATCTCGTCATGGAGCGGGATGCCGTGCTCGCCGATCATTGGAATCGACGGTTTTTGTAGGCGGGCCGCATCAACCGCACCAGGGATGATGCCTGCGAGGCGCCAACCCCGCTTTTGATAAAAAGCGAGCGCTCGTAAGTTATCGTTCGTCGTGATGAGCGACATACGCTTGAGTCGATGAAGCCGGGCCAAGCGCTCCACTTCATCGAGTAGTGACGACCCGATGCCGCCGTTTTCTCGTAAGCTATCGAGCGAGATGATTTCAAGTTCCTCTTCTCTAATGACATACGTGATCAGCCCGATGATTGTCGCTTCTTCCATCGCGACGAAACCGTCGAGCGTAGCGCAGTCATACGTCCCGGTCGAGATGACCATTTGAGGTGATCCCTACTCAGCGATAAAGACGTCACGCACCGGCTCACGCAGCGTCGGAATAATAGGTCGAATCATTGTCACTCCGCCCCCTGAACGGAAGGCTGCTTCGGTGCGCTCGCTTCCGTATAGATCCGAAATTGTTTGAACTGATCGTCGTAAATGAGCCGAATCGCCCAAGCAAAGCCTTTCACGTACAAGGAGTACAGCCATGATGATGGGATGAGTGTGAGGCGAATTATTACGTCCGTCCCATTCGGGGTCTCGGTCAGCACATAAGTAGACGTCGATATTCCCTGATTCGTCATCGCCAGCACTTCACACTCATAAGGGCGATTCACATACGTCAATTCGGATACGACCCGAATCTCTTTCTTCTCGAACTGTTGGACCGAGATGAACCGTTTCCCCGTCACGAGTGACGCGTCCCCATCCTCATAAATGTTTTCAATCAAATGGTCGTTCCATTTGACGATATGTTCATCTTCTGCGAGGCAGGAGAAAACATGGTCGATTGGTGCGTCAATTGTCATGTGGTATGTAGCTACTTCAAGTTGTTTCACATCAAACCCTCCTTCATCGGTATAGACGCCCATTCTTCTTCTCATTGAAGCATTGGTTTTAGCGCATTGTCCATACAGTTTTCAAAAAAAGTCTGGTTCGGATAAGCATCGTCCATGTCGCTTGATGAATGGATTGTTCTCCGTTTACCGAACGAAATACACATAGGTCGTCTCGATTCAATCGGCTCTCCTGTTCGTGAATTTTGCAGTGAAACCTTTTATTCAATAATCCGTAAAAGGAAACTATATATTATGTTTGATAGGGAGTGAGATGTTAACATGATCGAACTATTAATCGTCGGAACAACGCATCTGAACATGCCGAACAACGGTGATGTGATCATGCCGGGGACGACCGATATTCTTGGCGCAAAACGTCAACAAGAGATCGACGACTTTATCCGTGTACTAGCTCGGTTCGAGCCGACCACCGTCTGTCTCGAAGTCGCGAAAACTGATCAGCATTCGTTGAATCAACGTTATCAAGCGTATGTGGCAGATCCGCTCGCTGCAACTGAAGATGAACGTGAACAAATTGGATTCCGGCTCGCCAAGACGTGCGGCTTACCTTTCGTTCGAGCCGTTGATTGGAACGAGACGGTCGACGGTGTCAGCCTCGGTGACGTGATAGACACGCATCCGGTCGAGATGCAGGCGATTATCGCAACACAACGCGCACTCATGCAAAACGTGGAGACAGTTTTCCATCAACATTCAATCAACGATTTCTATACCTACATCAATCAAGAAGAGGTTACACGTTTCATGCATCAAGCTTATATGGACATCGCCGCCACTGGTCCGACTGGTGCACACTGGGTCGAATCCTATTGGAATTACCGAAATCATCGAATCTATGACCACGTGACACGTGATGCTAAAACAGGAGACCGCATCGTGATGTTATACGGATTGGCGCACGTCCACCTGTTGCGGCATCTTTTTGAAGCGAACGAACGCTATACTGTTCATACGCTCAGTCAAGTCCTCGGCTAAGCTTTCTACCGTTCTCCTCGGTGAATGGCCTGGGCAAGCTCTCCGCTTCTCTCCTTTGGGATGTCTTGAAGCCTTTCGACGGCAAGCGGATGGTTGTGTTTATGCGTGAAGCGACTTATCATCGTGTCCACTTTTTTTGAAATACATGAACGTTTGCGGTATGTGAAATATCATAAACCTATATCATTTTCTATATAATCGATGATTGCCTCAGGATGGACTCCACCCCTTCCAAATCGATCGACCAGTCCGCATAACAATTCAAACGGCAACTCAATCAGAGGATAGCTCGCCCATTCTTCCACTTGGCATGCGAGTGGAAGCTCACGCGTTGAAATAACAACAACCCGTCACGTCAATTCGTGTTCGCCCGGATGATGTCGTCCCATGTCTTGTTGAAAAACCGCTCGTCTTTAATCGGGTAAAAGTACCATTCATACACAAACGAACGTGACATCCGTCCCTTCGATTTGAAGAAAACCGGCACCTTCGTTATCGTGGGCGCCTCGTAGTTTTCCTGAAAGCTGTCCACATTCGACCGCTTTCTCCCGCAGACCGAACGCCCAGCGATACAGTACGCCCTCTTTCACGAAATACGCGGTCTCGCCCTCAATCGTCATCGCCTCGCTGTCATGGAGCATCTTCGGCGTCCGGTATGTGACGAGTCGACCGTCACGATGGAGATGAATCAAGGCATACCAAATGGACGGACAAAGCCACACGCCAGAGGCAGTCGTGATCATCAACTCACAGTCGACGATAATCGGGGCTTTACGCGTGTCGTGGTTATAGCGAAACAAGACGTACCCGCTTCTTGAGAAACAGACGAGCGCCTCGGTCGATATCCCCTCGCCAAAGATTCCCTCATCTCCATAGCCGACCCAAATACCCGACTCATCGACGACGATGGACGCGATAAACGTACCGGCGTGAAAACTTGTCTCGATGGAACCGTCCGCTCGAACGACCCAGGCGTTTGGTCGCAAGTTATCGCGTGTGAAGTCGACAAGCACAAATGTGGTTTCATCCATCACGCGAATGAACGGATCTGTCAATGCGAGTGCGAGTTTGATTTCTTCGCCTCGCCACGTCACGACGGCAGCGTCGTCTGCTTGATGCAGCGTGATGAGTGTCCCGCTCCACAAGTCGGCATCAAGTAACCGGTTATGTGATCCGCTCATCGTCATCGCGTTTCACTCCTTTTTGTTTGGCTGACTCAAACCATTTTTTCAGCAACTGAATCCCAATCCATAAAATGACAATGATCCAGGCAGCCTCGCAGGCACTCGTAAATAGGATGAAAGCCAATCGCCAGACGTCTTCAAGCTCACGAAAACCAAACTGTGGAATCTCCCAACTGATAAAAATTTGATAATAACCGACCAGCCCAAAAACAAACGGAAACATCGACCAGAAAAACGGATTTATTCGCTTAGGCAAATGCAGCTCCACGTGATTCCCTCCGATTTGAAGTGACTCCCATCAAGATTCGTTCGAAATGTTGCACATCTTCGCCCGATGGTTCTTTCAATAAAGCAAACCTCGATTCGTATCTTAACCGATAAGTTCTTGGAATAAGATAGTTACCGCATATTTCACCCCTGCTCTAAATATTTGATGGATGAATGAACGCATCAACGAACCAATAATAAATTTGTTTATACTTTTAACCTATCATATAATTTATGTAATCATTATCTAAAATTTGGTTTAATGGGAGTCGTGTTATGCGAACAAGATTGATAGGAATTATCTCGTTTTTAGCCTGGAACTGCATTTTAAATACATCTTATTTCAAAGTTGAAGTGAAACTTATTGAAAGGGACAGTGCACTCCTTGATTTGGTAGCTTTTGATCATCTTCTCTTCTTGCCATTCATGATGACCTTGGCGATTGCGCCTGTATGTAGCGTAATCATCTCTGAATACACGATTCGCTACTTCAAAAAGAACGACAACCCTCGCCTTTATTTAACTCTTATGTTGATTTATATCGTTATCATCATACATACGTTTTTCACCGTGCGCTCATTCTTGCAATAGATAAACGATATGACTTTATACTTGGTACGATTAACGCTCTAAGCACTATTTCTCAAATGAATTAAAAAACTGAGGCAAACTACCTCAGCTGAAATTAATCATAAAATCGCTTCCGCTATTAAACGATCAAATTTTCGAATATCCACTTTTTTGTTTAAATTGATTTTGATTGTACCCGCTTTTGTAAAAAGCTGAACCTCTGAGTTTAAATCAAACATTCCACCAGCATTTTCTGTCGAGTACATATTAATCGAATGATATGGAAGTGAATAAATTTCCACTTTCTTTCCGCTAAGCCCTTGTGCGTCACGTAAAATAAGTCGTTTGTTTGTGAAAATTGCAACATCACGAATAGTTTTATAAGCTGCGACCGGGTTTTCTCCTGAAATAAGTAAATCCGAAACATCTTGTGGGACTTCACACTCAGAATTAAAAGTCCAAGTTAATTGCGTTAAAGAGTTAGACATATAAAGTTCTCCTTTTTCTTGATTTTTATAGCATTAACTATATTTTACAATTTAATTTATCCATACTCAAGAAGTTATCGAACAAACAATCGAACGATCGCTAACTATAAAGTCAGTACTTAAGTTCTCATCATATTTCGAAATTATCGAAATTATCGAAATTATCGAAGGTATCGTAGCCACCAACCGAGCTCTTCTTCCCCATACAGATACACACCGGGCTCCGTTTGAAAATCGACTCCGTGCAAAAACGCCAATCCGGCCATCACGCGCGCATCAAGGTGCATGTCTTCCGTCCGCCATAATGCATGTGCGGCCAAGTCGGAGACGTTTTCTAACGTCAGCGCGCCTGTACGGACAGCGGATAACCAATCGACAAGATCCTCTCGTAAAGGTGGGATTCGGCGCCTCGGGAGCTCGTCTGGCGTCAACTCGCCACGGTTCACCTGCTTGAAGAGCTCGATCAGCCGGTGATTCGTCGGCACAATGTCGAGCACCATCTCAATCGGCGTCCGAATCGACTTGATTTGATCAGTCGTCTCATTCCATAAAGAGAGCGTCTCATCCCGTCCATAGACGAGCCAGTCACCAGAAGCGTCATATCCGAGTCGTTGCCCGAGCCGAGAGAACGTAAGACGCGAAGCATCCTCGAAAGTGAGCAGCGTCGCATGAAACCGCTCACCCGAAAATGTCGTAATGCTGACGGGACGCTCTTCGGTCAGGAGGGATTTCAGCACGTCTTCACATGTCATGGTGAGTCGCCATCGGCTGAACGTAGCCAATCTTCAAACGAAGGCACGATTTGTTCGACACGTTCACCTGTCTCATGGTCGACAATGACGACTTCGTTCGTCTTCAAGTCGACACAGACGAGGTCACCGAGGAAGTCTTCATACCCGATGATGGGGAGATGGTTTGGCCACGGTTCTTCCTCGTCGAAAACCTCTAATTGAACCTCGTCGAAGCGATCGCGTTCATTTAAAAATGCGAAACGCTTTAGCCCTTCTGTATCCTCAAGTTTAATTTCTATCTCGGAAGTCGGCAACAGCGCCATCAACTGTTCTTTCGTCATACTCATTCTCCTCTCCAACTTTCTCTAGTTTATCGCAATAATGATACCTAGTTATATACATGAAATGAGAAATTGCATTGACACCAACCTCATTAAGTGTAAAATTACACTTGTAACTAATTGTAAATAAAACACCTGGAAAAGGGTTAATGCTTTCAAGCAAAGAGGTGCTCGATGAACAAATCGGATTTCATCCAACTCGTATCGAAACAAGTAAAAACGGTTCGTCTTGAACGACAATATTCTCAAGAAGAGATGGCTGACATCTTAGGCTTATCCAAAAAGACGCTCATTCAAATCGAAAAAGAGCGGACCATCGCCAACTGGAGCACGGTCGTCACATTGTGCGCCCTGTTTAATGATAGCGAGATTCTTTTGAGCGAAATCGGGGACGACCCAGTCGAGTTCGTCAGACTGATCGCCAAAGACGTCTCGTACGAACCGAAGTCAAAGACACTCGGTGGTCGTGTCTGGTGGAAGCAAACCGCAACAGAAGGAGATTATGTGTTGCAACAAAACTTGATCAGCGGCCATTACCGGATTTTAGATCGTCAAAACGTCCGGTGGCACAGCTCGTTCGACGTAGAAGAAGCCACACTCGTGTTGGTCAAACTAGCGCAAGACGCATGAAAGGAGTCAGATCGTGAAAACTAATAAAAGATGCATCGTGACGTTGTCAGTCGTGTATGTCATCGCGTTGATAGTGAACATTATCCCGTCGGCCACCTTCCCCGACGCAACGATTCGTCCCCTGCATGCAGCAGCCTCGGTCGCGCTCCTGTTCTGTCTACTAGGAACTTGTTTATTACGAAACCAGGTTGCCAAGCTATATATCACGGCACTCCTGTTCGCGAGTGTCACCGTTTTCACATTGAACAGCTTCGAGACATATATGCGTGACATCCTTCTTTTGGACGCTTTATTTTCAATCCAATATCCGCTCTACATTCTATTCGTGTCCCCGTTGTTCGGCCTCAACTTCTTTTTGAACGTCGGAGCGGAATACGTCTCATTGATCACTTTCTTCATCGCGATTCTGTTACTCATCATCCACGAGGTCGCAATCACGGCTTCACGCGAACGGCTATGACAAGAGCGCAACTCATCGGATCTTCAAGCCTGCTGATTGCCATTCCCTACTTTCTACTCGCTCCGAACTGGACGCATGCTGAATTCGTCTGGATAGGCGGTACAGTCATCTTGCTCATCATTTCGGCCATCGGTTTAAGCTTTCACATATACCACAGTCGAAAGTGGACGCGACGACAAGGCATTACTTTCGGGATCGGCTTGCTTACAGCCTATGCTCTCGCGTTTCTATTTCTATTATGGCGAGTCGTCGCATACAACATGAACACGATTTAGGAGGCTACTTATGAAGTTTTACATCGGGTCCGGTTTTTATAACATCAATCACGTCCGGCAATTGCGGGACCATTTCATCGAACAAGGCCACACCCATACATACGATTGGACCATGAATGAACGAGCAGCGACAATCGAGGACTTGCGAGACATCGGCGCCAAAGAATACGAAGCGATTCGTACATCTGATTTTGTCGTCATCTTGCTACCGGCGGGCAAGAGCAGCCACGTCGAACTCGGGATCGCCCTCGGCGCGGACGTACCACTGTTCATCCATGACGCAGCAAATCGTTTCGATGACTTCGAGACGACGAGCACGTTTTATCATCTCCCCCACGTCATCAAGTTGACGGGACCGCTCGAGGACATTCCTTCATGTATCGCCGCCCATTACGTAACGTCATATGTAAAGCAGGATAGTTTATGATGTTCCCGATTTATTTAGTCACAGGGTTTGTCATTTTGGTTCTGGTCGCAACTGCTACCACCATTTATATCAAAGTGTACAAACGACGTCGAACTGACGCTGTACAATCAAATTCAGGCCAAGGTGCCGCCATCGCACCGCCTGATAAACTTGCGATTGTCTTATTCATCGTCACTATAGTCGTGAGTGTCTTGATTAGTTATGTTGCAGGATACACCGACGCCTACAAAGCGTATGAACAAGATGTCTGGGTCCTTTCACCGTCTGACATTGAAACATTTTATGCTGAGGTACGAGAAGTTGAAGACGATGCCATTGAAGTGCAAAAGATGTCGTTCGATGACGCAACTGATCAAGGCACGATTCGATATGAAATTGTGAAAGAGCACGTAAGCATCTATCGACAGGATAAAATCATCCAACTCTCTGACTTGTCTGAAGAGGATTTAATCTCAGTCATCCTGATGAAAGATCGATCGGGGATGACGAGCGTATTTAAAATCGAATTACTCAACAACCAAAATTAATGCAACGCATTCAAAAGTATACAAACCATTAAAAAGAAAATATTTGATTTTTCTAGCATGACAATCATTTTTGTGACATACTGTTCAAAATCTTATTTGAACGGGGACGATCTGTATGCACACTTGGAAACATCCGCTACTCTTACTGACCGGCGTCGGCATCTCGAATTTGGGCGCTTGGGTGTATTTCATCGCCCTCAATTTGATCGTCCTCGACATGACGCAGTCACCGTTCGCCGTGTCTGTGTTATACATCCTCGTCCCGCTCGCGGCCCTTTGCGCGAACTTTTGGTCAGGTACGGTCATTGACCGTGCCGACACGCGCCGCTTGATGATAATGCTTGACACACTCCGCGCAGCAGTCGTGTTCAGCCTCGCCTTCATCGACTCGCTCGCAATCATCTACGTGCTCGTCTTCGCGTTGAACGTTGCGAGTTCAATCTTTGAATCGGCTTCACTCGTCTATATGACGAAGCTCGTGTCGAGCGGCGACCGCCAACGGTTCAACGCTTTGAAAAACTTCGTCCAGTCGGCAGGCTTCATTTTAGGACCGGCCATCGCCGGAATCCTGTTCATGATCGGCACACCGACGCTCGCCATTCAGTTGAATGCAGCAGCGCTCCTCGTTTCTGTCGGTATCTTGTCCCTCCTGCCGACATTATTCACCCCGAAAGATGAAGTCGGAGTGTTCAGTCTTCGCATGATTATCGAGGACTGGAAAGCAGTCGTCCGTTTTGCGTCGACGCGGCGTTACGTCACGCTCGTCTACAGTCTGTTCTGCGTCATGACGATTTTTATGTCTGGACTCGACTCGCTCGAGGCGTCGTTCGCGACGCAAATGCTCGACTTCTCGGAGAGTCGTTATGGCTTTCTCGTCAGTTTCGCCGGAGCCGGGATTATCGCCGGCTCCATTATCAATGCGACGTTCAGTGCTCGGATGACGTTACCGTTCTTAATCAGTTTCGGTGCCATCATGACACCCGTCGGCTATCTCGTCTTCGCCTTCTCCGAATCGTTCGTGCTCGCAGCTGTTGGATTCTTCTTGCTCACGTTTGCCCTGTCGTTCGCGAACACCGGTTTCTTGACGTTTTATCAAAACAACGTCCCGACCGACCTGATGGGCCGTTTCTCCGGAGTGATCAATGTAGCGGAATCGATCTTGATTATCGGGTTGACGTTCGGCATCGGTCTACTCGCTGAATATGTCGGGATTCGTTCGACGTATATCACCTTCTCGCTCGCTTTCTTACTCGTCGGCTTCATCACCATTCGCGTTGTCCGGGAACGGTCTAAACGTGCGCTGTATGTAATGAACACAGATGAAAAAAAAGTATCGTGAGATTTTATGAAACGGGTTTGCAAGAATCGTACTTCGTTTACATTTAGAATAGAAAAACCGGGTGATCGATAGTTGTTTCTCGATCACCCGGTTTTTATTTGAATCTCAAATTATACTGAATAAGTCCTTATTCAAACTGTCTACTCGGTTTCAAACGAGACAAGCATTCCTCCACGACCGAAATGATGACGTCTGGACGTTCTAAATGGATTGCGTGTGACGCCTGCTCCGCAATCACGAGTCGGCTGTCCGCAGAGAGAGTCGTCTGTTCGCGAATGAGTTGACCCCAAGTTCCTTCTAAAATTCGTAACTCTGATTCAGGCAGACCGTCCGCCTTCCCTCTGTCTACCTCGAAGTCAGCGTCGCGCCCAATCACGTAAAGAGGGGTGGTTGACAGGTTACCTAATCGTTTGATCAGACGGGCATCGTCATACCAACTCTCGACTTCGGCCAGCATCGCTTTGTACAAGTTTGGTCGACAGACAAATCCCTTTAATTCGGCTTGGACGTCCACTGGCAACTTTGATTGGTTCGGTGCTAGCGTTGGCTGTATCAATTCGGTCAATTCAGTTTCGGTTCGTTCCGCATAATCCTGGCATTGTTTCAGCCAATCTTCGTCTGAAGATAAATCGTTCATGACAGGTAAATCTAACGTGTCGAGTCTGTCCAGGTCATGTGATGTGGAATCGATGAGAATAAGTGCAGCCACATCATTTGGATAACGTTTTGCGAAATGCTGCGCACACAATCCGCCATATGAATGTCCCAATAAAACGAAGGGCTCAGTAATTTGTAAGACGTCCAAAAGTTCCCTTAGTTCTCGTACGGTTGCTTCCGTGTTACGTTTGCCTTCGTTCAGCTCACTTCTTCCGATTCCTGGTCGATGATATAGAATCACTCGGTTCGCCTTACTCAATTTTTCCGAGACCTCGTGCCATTCGTCAAATGCGCACCCCATCCCAGTTAAGATGACAATCGGAAACCCGTGCTCACCTTTTGTCATCACTTCAAGTTCCTTCCCGAACACGTTTACGAATCGCTTCATCAGTCACCTCGCTTTTATTTTATAGATTTCAAGTTTATTTTGAAATCGCTCATACGTATCCAAAATAATTTGAACATCTTCTTGGTAGAGGTGACTGATTGTATGCATTGAATCAATCGACACCCACTGCACAGCTGAAATATCTTGATCAATCTGGCTCGACGCCAACGTATCTGTAAGTCCGACAAGATAATAGTGAGTTTGAATTTGATAGCCGTCACTTTCTTTTTCTTTCACCAATAATTTCTTTACCGTGTCTACCGAATAGCCCGTTTCTTCTTTTACCTCTCGGATACAGCATTCGTCGAGTGTTTCCCCTGTCTCCAAGCCGCCGGAAGGAACGCTCCATCCCAACACATCCTTATTTCTCACGAGCAACACTTTTTGATGATCAAAACAAATCGCCGCAGCCCCGATCCATGTTCTCATCTGTCCCCTCCCTCAAAACCGTATTCACCACTCAGTACCCTTCCATCAACTTTACAGCATTCATTAGCGAAAAGTATTGCTAAATAATTGAAAACACTATACAATTTTGAAGATTTGGATTCAGAAAGGGAGTGTCTAGATGAACAACTATCAAAATGTTTTGATCAAGTTAAGCGGAGCCGCAATAGCGGGCGAGGATAACTCGAATTTCGATCAACATAAGCTAGACCAGATTGCGGTCGAAGTCCTGTCGTTGGTCGATCTCGGCATCAACGTCTCGCTCATGATTGGTGGCGGCAACATCTTTCGTGGTAACCAGGCGGACGTATGGGGCATCGACCGTGTCGAGGCAGACAACATCGGTACACTCGGGACCGTCATCAACAGTTTGATGTTGCGAGGCGTCTTAAAAAGTAAGACAAATCGTGAAGTTCGCGTGATGACGGCCATGCCGATTCCGAGTATGGCCGAACCGTATATTCGTCTGAAGGCACTCAACCATCTGCAGAAAGGTTACGTTCTCATTTTTGCAGGTGGGAACGGACAGCCGTTCGTGTCGACCGATTATCCGGCCGTGCAACGCGCAATCGAGATGAATTGTGACGCCATCTTCGTCGCCAAGAATGGGATCTCCGGAGTCTACAACCAAGACCCGAATCAAACGAGCGAGGCAAAACAATATGCGTCGCTGCACTACAACGATGTGTGGCGCCATGACTTGAAAGTGATGGATCAATCGGCGCTCTTACTTGCTCGAGACAATCAACTCCCGGTGCACGTCTTCGATTTTAAAGAGACGGACGCGATGAAGCGAATCTGCTTGGGTGAGAAGATTGGTACGCTAATCCACGACGGACTCACCGTCTTCGTGGAATAAACGACAAAACATCCGAGGACAAGCTTTGCGTCACCGGGTGTTTAAGCAGGTTTGCCCTAAACGTCTCAATCAAGTCTAAAAACTGCCGAATAACACACTCGCTCCATTTCGAAATATCGTCTGTCTGCTTCTGTTGTTCACTCAAAAACGAACTGTATAGTCTATACTTGATACTTCATGTAAAATTGGGGACAACACGAACACAGAAAGAGGAATGATCATGAATCAATGGACTCAAGAATCAATTAAACTATTCGGGCTCATCTCTTGCCTCATCATCGGCACCATCCTATACGTGTCTCTACTCTTGATGAGTGACGTCGGAGTCATCGGATTAGTCATCTTACCAATCATCGTCATTGCCTCTCTCGCCTTTGGGATGCGGGCAGGATTGACGTTTTCTGTCGCCTTGCTGGCATTCTTGTTTGTCTACTTCTTGTGGTTCGCTCCTATCTATCAAGAAGGAGAAGTTCAATTTTTCAACTGGAAAGGGCTTAGCTATACAGCTCTCCTCCTCACCATGTCTATCTTGTCCGGCCTCATTCATCAACTCGTGAAGAAGGTCCAGTTGTCACGACATGAGCTAGAAGAACGGGCCCGGCAACTGATCGCCGTCGATCCCGAGACGTGGCTCGACAACGCCGAACGGTTTCGGATGGACGTCAACTCAGAACGAGACCGTCTCATCCGCCACGGTGGATCCTTCGCGGTCTCGTTTATCCAGCTGCACGAGTTCACGCATTTCGAGGAACGTTATGGACGGACCGAATATGAATGGTTCATGAATTACTTCAGTGATGAGCTCCACATGGCGACAAGACGAACCGATCAAAAATACCGGGTCGCACACGATACGTTCGCCATCATTTTCCCGTATACGTCACCTGCGGCGGCACAAGTCGTCCATGACCGTATCCGCCCGCTGCTTGAACAATATGAACTGCAGAGCGGCGAACACGTTGGATTGACGTATGAGGACACGTTTTATGAAGTGAGCCGAGAGAATTGCAATGCGGTCGTTGAGCAAATCCTCTCTAAAGCATCAGCAACTAGCCTAGACGTATAAGACTATAAGACCTTGAATGATCATCACTGGGTACAAGTGGTCATTCAAGATTTTTTATATGTAGTCGCACGTTCCACTCACTTGCGGTGGATGAAGTGCTCTAGATGTTGTTCAAGCTTCGGTTGACCAATAAGAATTTCCATATTGCCACATCCCTAGCTGTATCAAATGACGAATAACTCGTTTTGTTAGTCTACAACTCCTACAATGTGACACAACTTGTTCTCCTGAATCGCCATGATCACGCCACCGGCAATCTCCTCGTGCGTCAACCAATGTCTTGCGCCATGCTCGGTAATGTGACCGAGCTGCACTTGGTGGTAGCGGAGTTTGTCCGGTAGCACCAAACGGCTCTTCACGTCCTCAAGATGGGCTCGACTTCCGAGGACGTGGAACAGCTGTGCATCATGTCTAACTTCTCTCAAGACACATGGCAAGGCGTCAGGCGCGTCCGAATGAATCCAGGCGACGACGAGGTCGATCGCCCCTCGTTCGGCAATCGCTTGTCGCACCGAATCTGCCATTTGGACGCTGTCATGGTAATCCACATATATGGCCGACAAGCGGTCAGGGCGGCGAGGAATCAATTGCCCCATCTTCGCCTCATCCCTGCCGATCACCGACACGTGGTACCCAACGTCAGCTAACCAAAGGACCGTCTCTCTTAGCATCCCACTGCCGCCAATAACCAACGCATGCTTCATTGTTTCCCCTCCTCTCGATTCATTTCGTTTTCCACGTTCGAACAGGAATAGTGGATTATAAAAGCGAACTGAACGATAGCACTCACCTCAAGTCAAGGAGGCCTGATTCCGATTCAATCGACCATCTATTCGATCAAACCGATCGAGACGCCGTTCGCACTCGACCAATCGTTCGCTGTCATGAACCAGCTTCGGCCCGACCTGACCCTCGCGTCGTATCGAGACCTCGTCGCCAAGATGCGGCCACAAGGGTATGAGCTGCATGCATTATATGCGGACGACGACATCGTATCATTAGCCGGCATCGAGGTACGCGTCAACCTGTATCTCGGGAAGCACATCTTCATTTACGACCTCGTCACGTGTGCGAACCAGCGTTCAAGCGGATATGGTGAGATGTTGCTCGATTTCGTCCACGAGTATGCCCGTGATCAGGGGGCGACATGTGTCGCGCTCGAGTCTGGACTCGCCCGGACCGATGCGCACCGCTTTTATACGGACAAGATGGGCTACGCCATCACCAGCTATTCGTTCCGGAAACAATTGTAGATATGGAAAAGGGAAGAGCGATCCGCTCTTCCTAGCCTCATTGTATCGTGATTCCGTAACCAAAAACAGACTATCTTCTCCTAATTTCAACCACTATACTGGGAAGACACGAAACAAAGGAGAGATGCCACATGACGAACGAAACGAAACCGCTCGACCTGGGCCCGTTCTTCCACGGGACAAAAGTCGAACTGAAGCTTGGGGAGGTACTTGAGCCCCGACGCGACTCAAACTATCAAGACAAGCAATCGAATTATATCTACTTCACGGCGACGCTCGATGCCGCCAAATGGGGAGCCGAGCTGGCGAGCGGAGATGCTCGTGAGCGCATTTATCTCATCGAACCGACCGGTGACTTCGAGAACGACCCGAACCTGACCGACAAGCGCTTTTCAGGAAACCCGACACGGTCGTACCGCTCGAGTGCCCCGCTCAAAGTCGTCGCCGAACTCGGTGCTTGGGAGCGACATCCTGACGAAGTGATCGAGCATATGCGCGACTCGCTAGAGAAACTGCGGCAAGCCGGAGAAGATGTGATTGACGATTGAACATGTGGGAAAATCCTTTAAAGAAACCACACACGAAACGCCAACGCCTTGCAATCGCTTGTCTCGTACTCGGGCTGCTGTACGCGACGACGTATATCCCGCAGCGGGTCATCACGACGTCCCCGTCGGATGTGTCCCGTATCCATGTGTTTGACGGTCAGAGCGGCTATGAGGTCTCACTAAGCGAGCGGCGTGACATCGACTCCATCATGCGTAATCTGAATGACATCACGTTTCAAAAAGG